>JAGKSZ010000216.1 GCA_018991295.1 Porphyrobacter sp.
CCGTGACCCAGAAGCACGCGGCGACACGCCTGCACTACGACTTCCGGCTGGAACTGGACGGGGTCTTCAAATCCTGGGCGGTGACAAAGGGCCCCTCCCTCGACCCCCACGAACGTAGGCTGGCGGTCGAGGTCGAGGACCATCCCCTCGACTACGGCGACTTCGAAGGCACGATCCCAAAAGATCAGTACGGCGGCGGCAGCGTCATGCTGTGGGATCGCGGCTACTGGGCCCCCGAGCCCCGGACCGACGCGCACAAGGGCCTGGAGAAGGGCGATCTGAAGATCGTGGTTCACCATTCGTCGGTGCCCTTCAACCCGAACTGAGCCACACAGCCAATTATGCATGGGGGCACATCCATGATCTTTTCTTCCTCTGTCGGGGGGCAACACAATGGCGGTTGACGCGCTGTTTCAGCCGGTTGTGCTGTTCTTCCTGCTCGGCGCGCTGGCGGCCTTTGCCCGCTCCGACCTCGCCGTGCCCGAGGCGGTGGCCAAGACCATCGCGCTCTATCTGATGATGTCGATCGGCCTGCGCGGCGGGGGCGAGGTCGCGCATACCGGCCTTACCAGCGCCATACTGATCGCGGGCGCCTGCGGGCTGGCGCTCAGCTTCCTGCTTCCGCTGCCGGCCTTCTGGGCGCTGAGGAAACTGGGCAAGCTCGACCGCACCAATGCCGCGGCCGTCGCGGCGCATTACGGATCGGTCAGCGTCGTCACCTTTGCTGCCGGTTCCGAAGTGCTGCGCGCGATCGGCATGGCGCCTGCGGGCTTCATGGTCGCGGTGCTGGCGCTAATGGAGACCCCGGCAATCCTCACCGGGCTGTGGCTCGCCAAACGCGGGCAGGCGCAAGGCGATGCGATCGCGCCGCGCGGAGGGCTGCTGCACGAGACCTTCTTCAACGGATCGGTGGTGCTGCTGGTCGGCAGCTTCATCATCGGGGTGATCGCAGGGGAGAAAGGCTTTGCGCCCATTGCTCCGGTGTTCGACACGCTGTTCAAGGGAATGCTGTGCGTGTTCCTGCTCGACATGGGGCTGGTCGCGGCGCGGCGCTTGATGGACAACCGGGCGTTGAATCTGCGGACCGCAGCCCTGGCTCTTTCGCTGCCGGTCACCAACGGGACGCTCGGCGTGACGCTTGGGCTGGCCGCGGGGCTCGATGCAGGATCAGCAGCGGCGCTGGGCATTCTCGCTGGCAGCGCGAGCTACATCGCCGTCCCGGCAGTGATGCGCCTTGCCCTGCCCGAGGCCAATCCGGGCCTCTATCTTGGCATGAGCCTGGCGGTGACCTTCCCCTTCAACCTGACCCTCGGCATCCCTTACTACGCGTGGGTTGCCAGCCACTTGCACGGGATGATCTGACATGACCGAAACTATCATTCGCCGCCGCATAGAAGTGCTGGCGGACGAGCCGCTGATCCCCGCGATCGAGCGCATCGCAGCGAGCGCGGGGATCGAGCACTACACGCTCCTGCCGACACAGGGCGGCATGGGCCATTCTGGCCGCTGGCGCGACGATCAGATTTCGGGAGCGACCGCCAAGGTCATGTTCATGGCGGTCACTACCGAAGACGGGGCCGAACGCCTCACAGATCTGCTCAGCCCCCTGCTCGCCACCCATCCCCTGATGCTGCTGATCAGCAATGTCGAGGTGATCCGCGGGCTGCGTTTCGATTGACGCGAACGGCGCCCGCGCTTTCCCGCCTCAGGGCTGAGGATCGGCGGGCGCACCGTTCTTGTATTTCTCGAACCACGCGAGGATCGCCGAAGCCTTGGCCGCGCTTTGTGATGGGCGGGCGGCAATCCCGCCATGGCTCGCACCGGGGATCTTGACCAGCGCCGTCGGCACGCCGCGCAGCCGCAGGGCGCTGTAATATTGCTCGGACTCGCTTACCGGGGTGCGGTAATCCTCGGACCCGACCACCACCATCGTCGGGGTGGTGACATTGCCCACCAGCGAGAGCGGGGAGAGCTTCCAGTAGAGCTCCGGCTGCTCCCACGGCTGCGCGCCCAGCCAGTAGCGCCCGAAGAAGGCCGGATTGTCGGCGGTCAAGACCTGCGTCGTCCAGTTGATCACCGGCTTCTGCGTCACCGCCGCCTTGAACCGGTCGGTCTTGCCGACGATCCAGCTGGTCAGCACCCCGCCGCCCGATCCGCCGGTGACGAACAGCGCCTCAGGATCGGCAATGCCTTGCGCGATCGCCTCGTCAACGATGCTGATGAGGTCGTCGTAATCGTTCCCCGGATAGGCCTTGTCGATCCGGTTGGCGAAATCTTCGCCATAGGAGGTCGATCCACGCGGAGTGGCCGACAGCACGGCATAGCCTGCCGCGGCATAAAGCTGGTTGTCGGTTGCGAAATGCGGGCCATAGGCGGCAAACGGGCCACCGTGGATTTCGAGGATCAGCGGCACGCGCGTGCCAGCGACATAGCCCGGCGGCAAGGTCAGCCAGCCTTCGATGGGCAGGCCGTCAAAGCTGGACTTGGTGGTGATCTTGCGCACTTCTCCCATTGTCTTGACCGCCTTCAGCGAGGCGTTGAGATCGGTCAGCGTCCGGGTTTTGGAGCCGCCTGCTGCCAGCATCAACTCCGCCGGGAACATCGGCGCACCGCCGGTAAAGGCCACCGCGTCATTGCCCGCGACCGAAAAACTGCCGCCAGTATAGGGCCGGTCAAAGCTGCTGCCTGTCACCCCCTCCACCACATCGCGGATCGTCCCGTTCAGGCCAATCCGCGCCACCCGCGTCTCGCCGCTGATGTCGTATGGCGCATAGATCGCGGTGCCATCGGCATCCCACGCGATCCCCGCCGGGCTGTAGCCCCAGTCCGCTGTCAGGTTGCGCAGGCCCGTGCCATCAGGGGCCATCACGTAAAGGTCATCGTCCTCATAGGCGCGGCCCGCATCGTCATAGCCGAGGAAGGCGATCAACCTGCCATCGGGCGAGACGGCGGGGCTGTGATCGGGGCCATCGCGGTTGGTGAGCGCGGTGATCGCACCGCTGGCAATGTCGAGCGCGTGGACCTCGCTCTCGACCGGGTCGTTCTGCCAGTCGGGCTTGCGGTTGGCGCCGAAATAGAGCGTCTTGCCGTCCCTGGCGAAAGCCAGCGCGCCGCCATCATGGTATTCGCCGAAGGTCAGCTGCCGGGCTGCGCCGCCGGTGGCGGGGATGATGAACAGCTTCTCAAAACCGGGCTTCAGATACCCGGCCCCATCGGCGCGGTAGGCCAGCAGGTCATAGACCTCCAGCGGCTCGGCCCACTGGGCGCCCTCGGGCTTGCCGTCAGGGGCCTTGCCGAGCTTCAGGCCTTCGCCCTCGACCAGCATGGAATAGGCTATTTGCGTGCCATCGGGCGACCAGGTGATGCCTGACGGGCTGTTCAGCAGGCCGGTCAGCCGCACCGCCGCGCCGCCCTTGGCCCACTTCACCCACAGCTGCGCACCCCCGGCGGCAGTCGAGACATAGGCCAGCCGCGTCCCATCGGGCGACCAGCGTGGGGCGAAGGCATCGCCATCGCCGCTGGTGCCGGCCAGCGGCAGCTGTTCGCCGGTGCGGCTGTCCACCAGCCAGATCGCACGGCGGGCGCGGTCGGTCATGATGTCGTTGCTCACCCGGACATAGGCGATTGCTGTGCCATCGGGGCTGATCTGCGGATCGCTCGCCATTGACAGGGCGAACAGGTCCTGCGCGGTAAAGCGCTTCTCCGGCCCGGCCACGGGAGCAGCAGCCTCCTGCGCCAGCGCGCCCTGCGCCGCAACCGCCGCCAGCGCGGCTGCGGCCCAAAATCCTGCCTTCATTGCCCTCTCCTTCTGATCCCAGCTTCCTTGGCGCATCACGGCGATGTCAGCGCATCGCCGCCGCGTAGCGCGCCGAGACCTTGCCCCAATCGACGACTTGCCACCAGCCATCGAGGTAATCGCCCCGGCGGTTCTGCCACTTGAGGTAATAGGCGTGCTCCCACACGTCGTTGCCGAGCACGGGCGTGCCCTTTACCTCGGCGACATCCATCAGCGGATTGTCCTGGTTGGGGGTCGAGGTGATCGCCAGCTTGCCGTTCGCGCCCACGATCAGCCACACCCAACCCGATCCGAAGCGCGCCGTCCCCGCCGCCTTGAACGCCGCCTTGAACTTGTCCATCCCCCCGAACTGCGCGTCGATTGCTGCCGAAAGCTCGGGAGAAATCGCGCCACCCGAGCCCGCCGGAGCCATCGTCTCCCAGAAAAAGGTGTGGTTCCAGTGTCCGCCGGCATTGTTGCGCACCGCCGCCGACAGCGCGCCCGCGCGCGTGACAAGCTGCTCTAGCGGCACGCCAGCGAGCGACGGATCGGCGGCAACCGCCTTGTTGAGATTGTCGACATAGGCCTGATGGTGCTTGCCGTGGTGGATGCGCATGGTTTCGGCATCGATCACTGGCTCGAGCGCGTCGGCGGCATAGGGAAGCGGAGCAAGGGTGAAGGCGGCAGGCGCGGGGACCGGTGTGGTCTGAGCAGCTATCGGCGCCATCCCCATCCCGAGCCACGTCGTCGGAAGTGTCAGAGCAGCGACAAGGATCGACAGGCGCTTCATCGTAATTCTCCTTTGCAATGTCACTTCAGACCTCGATTTTCGAGCAGGGCGTCCGCATTTGGCAGGCGGCCACGGAAGGCGATGTAGCTTTCTGCAGGATCGCGCGTATTGCCTCGCGCCAACACTTCGCGGCGAAGCTTGGCCGCCAGTACTGGATTGAACAGATCGCCGCTTTCCTTGAAGGCCTCGAACCCATCTGCGTCCATCGCCTCGGCCCAGCTGTAGGCGTAATACCCCGCTGAATAGCCGCCATCAAAGATATGGCTGAAATGGGCGAGCCGGTGTCGCATTCCCACCGCCTCGGGTACACCGAGCGCCGTCAGCTGTGCCTTTTCCCATGCGACCGCGTCGAAGTCGGTGGGAACGCTGGTCATCTGGTGCAGTTGCATGTCGAGGATCGCCGACGAGATTTGCTGCACGGTAACGAAGCCCTGGTTGAAGGTGCGCGCTTCGAGCAGCGAGGCGAGCATCGCTTCGGGGATCGGTTCGCCGGCAGCGTTCTTGGCGTGGGCACGAAGGATCGACGGTTCGCTGATCCAGTGCTCATGGATCTGTGAGGGGAGCTCCACGAAATCGCGCGAGACGGCTGTGCCCGACAGGCTGGGGTAGCGCACCTGACTGAACAACCCATGCAGCGCATGACCGAATTCATGGAACAGGGTCTCGGCATCATCGAGGCTGATTGTAGCCCGCTCGCCCGGCGCGGGCTGGGTGAAGTTGCAGTTGTTCACTACCACCGCCTTGTAGCCGAGCAGCGCACTTTGATCACGCAAGCTGTTCATCCACGCGCCGGGACGCTTGGTGGGGCGCGCGAACCAGTCGGCAAAGAACAGACCTACAACGGTGCCGTCCGCCTCGCGGATTTCCCAGGCCTTCACGCCGGGGGCGTAGACCGGCAGATCGGGGCGCTCGACGAACGTGATCCCGTAAAGCCGACCGGTGGTCTCCATCAGCGCGGCCACCATCCCGTCGAGCGGGAAATATTGCTTCAGCTCGGCCTCATCGAGATTGTAGCGCCGGGCGCGCTCCTTCTCGGCGTAGAAGCGCCAATCCCACGCTTCGATGTCGGTGACCCCATCGACCGCAGCGAGGGATCGGAGCGCAGCCTCTTCCTCCTTCGCTCGCTCAAGCGCGGGGCGATATATCTGCATCAGCAGGTCCATCGCTGCCTCAGGCGTCTTGGCCATGCTGTCTTCGAGCACGAAGTCGGCGTGGGTCGCAGCGCCCATCAGCTTGGCCCGCTCAATCCTGAGTTCCAGCATCCGGCGAATGATCGCGGCGGTGTTGTTGTCATTCGCATTGGCACCGCGATTGTCGAAGGCCTTGAACACCTTTTCGCGCGCAGCCCGATTTGTGGCCGTGGTCAGGAACGGCTCGACCGCCGAGCGCGTGGCGGTGATGAGGTAGCCCGGCTGGCCAGCATCCGCAGCGGCCTTGGCCGCTGCCGCCTTCGCCCCGGCGGGAATGCCCGCCATCTCGGCCTCGGTCAGGATCACGCTGCTCGCCTTTTGGTCGGCCAGCAGCTTCTGCCCGAAGGCAACGCCCAGCTTGGACATCTCGGCATTGATTTCAGCCACCCGGGCGCGCTGTTCAGGAGCGAGCGCAGCGCCCGCCCGTACGAAGCGGCGGTGGGTTTCTTCAAGCAGCCTCGTCTGCTCCGGGCTGAGGCCAAGGCTCGCCCGCTGACGATACACCGCATCGACCCGTGCAAACAGCGCCGGATCGAGCATCATGGCGTTGCTGAAATCGGTCAGCATCGCCGAAATCGGTTCTTCGGCCGCCTGGATCTCCGGCGTCGCGTCCGCGCCCGCGACGTTGAAGAAGGCCGCAGAGATCGCCTGATAGCGCAGGCCTGCCCGCTCCAGCGCCTCGATCGTGTTGGCAAATGTCGGGGCGCTGCGGACGCGGGTGATCGCGCTGAGTTCCTGGCGCGCTTCAGCGAGCGCGCTATCGAGCGCGGGCTGATAGTCTGCCGCCTTGATCATGCCATAGGGCGGCACGCCCTGCGGATCGGTGATCCAGTCGCCGAGCAGCGGGTTCGTAGCCGCAGGTGCGGCGACGGCGGTTTGTGCAAGAGCGGTCATGGTCGGGGCAGCTAGCGCTATGCTGCTGACGGCGGCAAGGATGATGTGGCGCATAAATGTAGTTCCTCGTTTACTCAGTCTATCGATTGGCGCGGATTGTGCCCGAAATGGGTGCAGCTATCGACTTGTCGTCATGGCGCTAAGTTGAACAGCACTTCTCCCAGCACCAGCCTTACAGCTTCCAGCGCAGCGAAAGCCGCAGATCCCGGCCCGGCATAGGGGCGAAATCCTTGAGCAGGCTGGCATGGCGGCGCGCTTCGACATCGAACAGGTTGTTTGCCTGCAGCGACAGGTTCAGGCCCGGAAAACGCTCCGCGAAGGGCTGCCAATCGAGGCTCAGGTTGACCAGCGTGAAGCTGTCCGTCGGGGTTTCGAGCGCGGAGATGCGGTTCTGCGCGAAGACATGCTCGACCTCGGCCCGGCCGGTTAGGGTGGTGCCGCGCGCAGCCAGCTCGCCAAGAATGCGCGCCGGGGGAATGCGCGGCGCGGGGCCCTGGTTGCGGATGTTGACCCGCACCAGATCGGCAACCAGCGCGCTGCTGATCTCGACCCCGCCGATGGTGGCGAGGTCCATTCCGGCATCGAGTTCGAACCCCCACAACCGCGCCGGATTGCTCACGAACCGGAACTCGGGCAGGTCTTCGACGATGTTGCCGGTCTCGATCTGGTAGATGAAATTGTTGAAGCGGGTGGCATAGGCCGACAGCTCCAGCCGCCACCCTTCGCCACGCCCGCGCAGCCCGATCTCGCCGCCATTGCCGCGTTCGATCCCGAGCGTCGGGTCGCCGACCTCGAAAGCCTGCGTCCCTACATGCGGCCCGTTGGCGAGCAATTCCTCGGCGGCGGGCGGGCGCGCTGTGGTCGAGACATTGCCGACCACGCGCCATTCTTCCGCCACGCGCCACACCGCGCCGAGCGAGCCCGACACCTTGCTGAACGAACGGTCGAAGCCGCGCGTCGGCGAGGTGATGCGGCGATGATCGAACCGCACGCCCGCTTCAAAGCGCAGCGGGCCCGCCTCGATTCCCTGAACGGTGAACAGGCCGATATCTTCGGTGAGGTTGGGCGGCACGAAGGCCTCTTCACCGATCGCCTCGAAATCGCGCCGGACATATTGCCCGCCGATCGCGCCCACCCAGCTGCCGCGCTTGGCCTGCGTGGCCTCAAGCCGCACTTCGAGCCCCTTATTGGCGAAGCGGGTGCCAACGTCGCCGGGATCTGCGCCGCCTTCGACATGGGCGTAATCGGCATAGCCTGCGCGCAGGTCGATCCGCTCGATCACTCCATCGCCAATGCCGATGCTACCGCGCAGGTCGTAGCGGGTCTGATGCGCGTCGAGGAACACTTCCTCGGGCGGGACGCCGTTCACCACATCGAAGCGCGGCGGCACGGCATAGGTCGTCTCAAGGCGGCTCACCGCAACACCGAGCGTGTCTTCACCCGAAATATATGACAGGCCAACTGTTCCGGTGGTCTGACTGGCATCGCTGTTGGGAATCCGGCCGCGCAAGCTGGCCAAAGCGCGCACCTCGAGATCGCCGCTTGCCGACGCTTGCTGGCGCAGGCGCGGGCCGAGAATGAAGCCGCCGGTGCGCAAATCGCCGGTCTCAAGGAGGTTGCCGCCCACCCGCAGCGCCAGTTCCGGGGTCAAGCGGGCGGTGACGCCTGCCGCAACATTGCGCTCGCGCGCCGCCGAGGCGACCCCCGCGACGATATCGGCGGCCACCGCGTTATCGGGAATGCGCGTCGGAATACGGCTGTCGAGCACATTGACAACCCCGCCAACGGCCGAGGGGCCAAACCGCAGCGCTGCGGGGCCACGCACCACCTCGATCCGTTCGGCGGTCAGCGGGTCGATAGCAACGGCGTGATCGGCCGAGGTGTTCGAGACGTCGAAAGCACCGATCCCATCGGTCAGCACCCGTACCCGCTCACCCGTCAGCCCGCGCAGCACGGGGCGTGAGGCATTGGGACCGAAGGTCGCCGCCGAAACGCCGGGGACGCGGGCGATGGTGTCGCCGATCTGTGGACGCGCAGCGCGCAGCAGGTCGGTGTCGTTAAGGATCGAGACCGGCGATGCAACGTCGAGCCGGTCACGCGCGATGGTGGCCGATACCACGATCTCGCCGCCCTCACCCTCGCGCGGCGGCGCATCGGTATCGGCTCCCGTTGCCGCAGCGTCAGCCGACCTGTCGGCAGGCAGAACCTCTGCCTGTGACGGCGCAGCTACCGTCAGGGCAAGAATGCTGGCGCTCAATCCGGCTGTGCGAAGGACGGCGCGCATCTGATCAGGCCGGCATCGCAAGCAGTTGCAGGAATTCGGCGCGGGTCACCGGATTGTCGCGGAACTCGCCCAGCATCCGGCTGGTCGTCATCTGCACGCCGGGCTTCTTGATGCCGCGCGTGGTCATGCATTGATGTGCTGCCTGGATCACCACCGCAACCCCGCGCGGCTGAAGCGCATCGTTGATCGTATCGGCAATCTGACCGGTCAGCGTCTCCTGAATCTGGAGCCGCTTGGCATAGGCTTCCACCACGCGCGCCAGCTTGGATATGCCGACCACGCGCCCGGCCGGCAAATAGGCAATATGCGCCTTGCCGATGATCGGCACCATGTGGTGCTCGCAATGGGATTCGAGCCGGATGTCGCGCAGCATCACGATCTCGTCGTAGTGGTTGGTTTCCTCGAAGGTGGTCTCCAGCATGAGCCGCGGGTCTTCGTCATAACCGCCGAAGAATTCTTCGTAGGACCGCGCGACCCGGTCGGGCGTGCCGATCAAGCCTTCGCGGTCCGGATCGTCGCCTGCCCATTCGATCAGGCAGCGGACCGCTTCTTCGGCCTCCTGCCGGGTGCGGCGACGGACGCGGGAAATGGCTTCGGGAGCATTCATGGACTGGCTTTCGCGAGAGTGAAGAAAAACGGCTCGACGTGATGATATAAAATCACATAAAGGGAAAGCTCCATTCGTCGGTTTGTTCCTGCCTGTCATCGATAGGCTGGCGGCCGACCTCAAGGACGATCAATGAGCGAACTGGTGTTTCACAACACGCTCGGCGGCGAGCGGCAGAGCTTTCGTCCGGCCGATACGAGCCATGTGACGATCTATGTCTGCGGGCCGACGGTCTATGATTTTGCCCATCTCGGCAATGCAAGGCCCGCGGTAGTGTTCGATGTGCTGGTGCGCCTGCTGCGGCGCCGGTTTGCGCGTGTGACCTATGCGCGCAACATCACCGACATAGACGACAAGATCAACGCGCGCGCGGCACAGATGGGCGTGCCGATCGACACCATCACGGCCCGCTTCGCCGCCGCCTATGCCGAGGATATGGCCGCAATCGGCTGCGCCCCTCCCGATCTCGCGCCCCGCGTGACCGAGCATGTGCCTGAGATCATCGACTTCATCACCCGCCTGATCGCGCGCGGCAACGCCTATGCGGCCGAAGGCCACGTGTTGTTCCACGTGCCCTCCTTTGCCGAATATGGACGCCTCTCGGGCCGCTCGCTGGACGACATGATCGCTGGTGCGCGGGTCGAGGTCGCGCCGTTCAAGCGCCATCCGGCAGATTTCGTGCTCTGGAAGCCGTCCACCCCTGACCTGCCCGGTTGGGACAGCCCGTGGGGACGCGGGCGACCGGGCTGGCATATCGAATGCTCGGCCATGATCGAGAGCCATCTCGGCCATTCGATCGACATTCATGGCGGCGGGGCGGACCTGATCTTCCCACATCACGAGAACGAGATTGCGCAGGGCACTGCCGCGCATGACGGGGCGTGCTATGCCGGGCTGTGGATGCATAACGGCATGGTCACGGTCGAGGGCCAGAAGATGGCCAAGTCCGCCGGCAACATGCTGACCGTGCGCGAGGCGCTGGACCGCTATCCGGGCGAGGCGCTGCGGCTGGTGCTGCTGTCGGCGCATTACCGCCAGCCGGTCGATTGGTCGGCGAGTGCGGCCGAGCGGGCGATCACCACCCTAGATCGGCTCTATGCCCTGCTTGCCGATGCGGATGACACCCCCGCAGATCCGGCCGATGTTGCACCCGTGGAAGACGCTCTCGCCGATGATCTGTCTTTTCCGAAGGCTCTGGCGGCGTTGGCGCAGATTGCCGGGGAGCTACGCGGGGCGAGCGATCCGGTGCGCCGCGGCGAGTTGCAGGCCGCCTTGCGCGAGGGCGGCGGGATGCTCGGCCTGCTCAATGCGTCCGCGCTCTGGCAGACCCAGCGCGCCCGCATGGCGGAGGCCGTCACTGCCGATGATCGCGCCGAAATCGAAACCCTGATCGATGCCCGCAATGCTGCCCGCCGGCAGCGCGACTGGGCGCAGGCGGATGCGATCCGCGCGCGCCTCGGTGAATTGGGCGTCACCCTTGCCGACAACGGAGATACGACCACATGGGCCAGAGCCTGAACCCCGCAACCTTGCGCTTTGCCGAGCGCGTCAGCGTGGAAATGATCGAACTGGGTCAGGAGCTTGCACCCCGCTTCGATGCTGCCGGGCTGATCCCGGTCATCACCTGCGAGGACGACAGCGGCGACGTGCTGATGCTCGGATATATGACCGCCGAGGCGCTGCGCCTGACGCTGGCGACAGGCGAGGTGCACTACTTCTCCCGCAGCCGCGCTGCGATCTGGCGCAAGGGAGAACATAGCGGCTTCGTGCACCGTCTCGTCGAACTCAGGGTCGATGACGATCAGGACTGCCTGCTCGCCCGCGTCGCGCTGGAAGGGCCGGGATCGTGCCATGTCGGCTATCGCACCTGCTTTTACCGCGCCGTGGCGCAGGAGGCCTTGGCCGAGGATGCCGTGGTGCCGCTGCGCCAGATCGAAACCGAGGCTGCCTTCGATGCCGAGACCGTCTATACAGGTCTCCCCAACCCGACCAAGATCTGACACCCGGAGCACATCTCTTGGCCCTGCTGACCTATCTCACCACCAACCATTTCGATTTCGGCGCGCTCCAGATGCTCGCGCCCGAGGCGAAGCGCCTCGGCATCACCCGTCCGCTCATTGTTACCGATCCGGGGGTGCGCGCCGCCGGACTGCTCGACCGGGTGCTCGAGGCGCTCGGGAGCGAGGCTGCGGTGACGGTCTATGACCAGACCCCCGGCAACCCGACCGAACGTGCGGTGCTCGCCGCGCTCGCGCTTTATCAGGATGCGGGCTGCGATGGGGTGATTGGCCTCGGCGGCGGCTCGCCGATGGATCTCGGCAAGGCGGTCGCGCTGCTGGCGCGCTGTGGCGGGCCGCTGGCGCAATATGATCCGCTCGCGGGCGGGCGCGACAAGGCCACCGCCATCGCGCCGCTGATCGCCATCCCCACCACCTCGGGCACGGGGAGCGAGGTCTCGATCGGCTTCGTCATCATCATGGAAGACGGCCGCAAGCTGACCTTCGCCAGCCCGCTGTTCATCCCCAAGGTCGCGATCTGCGATCCCGAACTCACGCTCGGCCTGCCGCCGATGATGACCGCGGCGACCGGCATGGATGCGATCACGCACTGCATCGAGGCGTTCCTGACGCCGACCGTCAACCCCCCGGCTGAAGGCGTCGCGCTCGATGGTCTGCGGCGCGGCTGGCAGAATATCGAGCGGGCGGTCGCCGACGGATCGGACCGGCAGGCGCGCTGGGAGATGATGATGGCCTCCACCGAGGGCGCGCTCGCTTTCATCAAGGGTTTGGGCGCAGTCCACGCTATGAGCCATGCGGCGGGGCGGCTCGAAGACCTGCGGCTGCACCACGGCACATTGAACGCGCTGTTCCTGCCTGCGGTGCTGCGCTTCAACGCCGATGCCTGCGTCGAAAAATATGCGCGCCTGCGCGAGGCGATGGGCCTCCCTCCGGGTGCCGATCTTGCGGATGCCATTGCCGAAATGAACCAACGGATCGGGATGCCAGGGGGACTTGCGGCGATGGGTGTCACCACCGATCACGTGCCCGGCATCATCGAATATGCGCAAAAGGACCTGTCGGCCCGGTCCAATCCCAAGCGGGCGACCGCCGATGATTATGCGGCCATGATTGCCGCAACCATGTAAAGGCGCGTTGCAGGCCAGTCAGGCAGTGTCGCCCTGACCGGCCTCGTCGCAGGACTGACAAATGCCGGTGACTTCGATCACCTTGCGGACGGCGCGGAAATGCGCCGCCTCGGTTTGCTGGTTTACCGCGTCCTCGATACCGCTAGCCTCGACCGCTTCGACCGAGCCGCAACCTTCGCACATCAACAGGATACTGCCCGGCCCGACCGATGGATCGGCAAGGCAATAGGCCTGTTTGCTTTCGACCCTGCGCACCACGTCGCACGCAATCAGCACATCAAGCACCCGGTAGACGCTGTTCGGGGCGACCGCTTTGCCAAGCTCGCCGCTCAGCCTTGCCGCGATATCGTAGGCTCCGAGCGGCTGCGGACAGCAGGCGATCTGTTGCAGCACGGCTTCGCGAAAAGGGGTAAGGCATGCGCCATGGGCTGCAAATTGCGCGGCCGCCCGCGCACGCTGCTGCTCCCATGCAGCCGAGCTTAGCTTGTTACCATGATGAGACGCTGAAAATCTGCCCATTGAGCGCCTCATCCGCTTTCTAACAGACGTTGACGAGCATCAACCAGTTTAGCCGCCCCGATGCCCTCAGTCTTCAATCTAAAGAATACCGCAGCAAGCACCTTATGTCACGCTATAACATCTCCAAGCCGGTCTGCTCAGCTCTTTGGAATCAATGGCCTTGCTAATGTCCGAAGCCCTGCTTGGGCCCGCCAACTGTCCAAGCGTCTTATTGATCATCAGACGCTTGCTAACGTTTCACTCCGCGTCGGCGCGGGGCCGTTCGCGGAAGCAGATATCGTTATTGATGCTGATGCACCGCGCGGGCTGCAAAACCCTAGCCGCGCTCACCCGGCCACGCCCAGAGATCAGCGCCGATCAGACAATGGTCGGACAGCACCGCTTCAGCCGGAGCGTCCAACATGGGAACATGAACGAGATCGCGGCGCAGGTCTGCCAGCGCTCCGCCGAGCACGATGTTGTCGATAAAGGCCGTATAGCGCTCGCCAGCACGGCAATGGCGGTAGGACTCCCCCTCACTGATCCGGACCACACTTCCGGCGGCGGCGAGTGCGGCCCACAAACTGTCCGAAGCAGGCAATGATGCATCAATCTCAAGCCGGCGATTGAAGTCCCCCAAGATGGCAAAGGCTTCTCCAGCGACCTGACGCTCGCTCACCAGAGC
>JAGKSZ010000021.1 GCA_018991295.1 Porphyrobacter sp.
CCCCCCCGACCCCCCCGGGGGGGGGCCGCGGGGCCGTGGCCGAGGCCGGCAACCCGGGCAAGGGCCGGCGGCGGGCCGAGGGCCAAAAACAGCCCCGAAAACCCACCGCCTGCGACCAGCATCTGCAGGGTGCCAAAGCCGAAGATATTGCCCGCCTCGGCCCGGATCCGCCCCAGCGAGAAGTGCAGGCCAAGGTTGAACAGCAGGAACATCACCCCCGCCTCGGCCATCGCGGCAACCAGCGGCCCGCTGAAATCGGCGCGCATCCCCAGCGCCGAAAGCCCGAGCCCGAGCCCGAGATAACCGACAATCGGATTAAGCCGCAATGCGCGGGCGCCCAGCGCAGCGCCAATGCCGAGGCCGAGCAGCGTGATCGCCGGCTGGATCGTCGCCACCACGGAATGCGCGTCTGCCGCCTCGCCTGCCATCTGCGCCCCTGCTCTGATCGTGAAGAAATGGTCCCGAGAAGATGGGGCCTTGCACGAAGACTGGCAAGGAGTTGGAAGCGGGCTGGCGTTGCGTGCGCATCCTGTGGCAAGGGCACAGGCATGCGGGCGTGGCGGAATGGTAGACGCCGGGGACTTAAAATCCCCTGAGCTTTGCTCGTGCGGGTTCGAGTCCCGCCGCCCGTACACCTGCCACCGCCCGCGCGCGGCATTATCTGGTCCTTAACGCCTTGCTTCGTAATCCCGCTGGTGGAGTGCGGGAAAGTCTGTCCCGTGCATGTCTCGCCAGTGCCAGGACCAGGGGCTGTCGGGTTGGGACACAGGCTATGGAAACAGCGACACAATCGGCTCGTCTGGAGCCCACAGTGCAGCAGCCCGGCGCCGAACAGCGCGCCGCGCCGCGCTTTACGCTGCTGATCCGTGCGGCCAAGCTGGTGTCGGCGCAGGGCGAGTTCGTCTGCGTGATCCGCGATGTGTCCGAAACCGGGGTCAGCGTGCGCCTGTTTCACGCCCTTCCCGGATGCAAGGATTATGCGCTGCACATGCCGGCGGGCGCGATCTATGAAATCTCCCGCGTGTGGCAGCGCGATAACGAGGCGGGCTTTACCTTTGCAGCGCCGGTCGAAGTCGAAAAGCTGGTCAATGAATCCGGCGAATATCCCAAGCGCGGCCTCAGACTGGGTCTGTGTTTCCCGGTGACGATCAACCTGCTCTCGGGCAGCCATGAAGCGGTGGTCGAAAACCTCTCGCAACAAGGTGCGCGGCTGACCTGCGAGGCGCTACTGGCGATCGATCAGACCGTGCGGCTGGCGATGCCCGATCTGTCCGGGCGCCCGCGCGAGGTGCGCGCCAAGGTGCGCTGGCGGCGGGATCGGCATTACGGAGTGGTGTTCGATGACACCTTCACCCTGGGCGAATTTGCGCGACTGGCGGCCGGGCTTCAGGCCCCGTTGCTGCTGGGGGATCAATAGGGCAAGCCGACCCGGGCCGCTCACTCCGGCACGAAACGCAGCGCAACCCCGTTGATGCAGTGGCGCTTGCCGGTGGGCTTGGGGCCATCATCGAAGATGTGCCCAAGATGCCCGCCGCAATCGGCGCAGTGCACCTCGGTGCGGGGGTAGCCGATCAGGTAATCGGTGCTGATGCCCACCGCCCCCCTGTCGATCGCCTGCCAGAAACTCGGCCAGCCGGTGCGGCTGTCGAACTTGTGCGCCGAGGCATAAAGCGGGTTGGCGCAGGCCGCACACACGAAGGTGCCCTTGCGCTTTTCCTTGTCGAGCGGGGAAGTGAAGGCACGTTCCGTCCCCGCTTCGCGCAGGACGTAATATTGCTGAGGGGTGAGCAGCTTCTTCCATTCCGCGTTGCTGCGCCCTTTGGGAAAGCTCTTTGCCTCGGCAGGAGAGGCTCCGCAGGCACTGACAAAGGGCAGCGCGACGGCAGCAGCCAACAGACGGCGGCGGTTCAGAACGGGCAGGCGCATCGGGGGTGTCTCCGTCATGTCTCGGTCCATATACGCCGAAACGCGGCGCGAAGTTTCACCCCCGGCGCATCGTGTCAGAATGTCGTGATCTCGACCTCGAGCTTGCGGAAGCCATGGACGAAGTTGGCGCGCACCCGTTCCACATCGCCTGCCACATGCACGCGCATCCGGCGCTTGTGCATTTCCTCCAGCAGCACGCGCAGCTGCAATTCAGCAAGGCGCGCCCCCACGCAGCGGTGGATGCCATAGCCGAAGGCAAGGTGGCGGCGGGCATTTTCGCGGGTGATATCAAGCTTGTCGGGGTTTTCGAACACCTCCGCATCGCGGTTGGCGCTGATGTACCACAGCACCACCTTGTCGCCCGCCTTGATGGTCTGGCCGAACACTTCGGTGTCTTCGGTGCAGGTGCGGCGCATATGGGCGAGCGGCACCTGCATGCGCAGGATTTCCTGCACCGCATTGGGGATGAGGTCGGGGCGTTCCTCGTAAAGCTTGCGCTGATCGGGGAACTTGTCGAGCGCATGGATGATCCCGCTCATGGTGTTGCGGGTGGTATCGTTCCCGCCCACAATCAACAGCACCAGATTGCCCATGAATTCCTCGGGCCGCATCTGGTTCATGGCTTCAGAATGGATCATCATGGAAATCAGGTCATTGCCCGGCTCCTTGTCCATCGTGCGTTCGATCCACAAGGACTGGAAATAGGCCGCCATTTCCTGAAGGATGCCCCAGCGCAGCTCGTCCAGTTCGCGCACTGTGGCAAGCTCGGTGTCGCCCGACCAGTCGGACCAGAAGGTCAGCAAGCGGCGGTCTTCCCAGGGGAAGCCGAACAGGATCGCCAGCATCCCCGTGGTGAGTTCGATCGAGACCGTATCGACCCAGTCGAACACTTCCCCGCGCGGCAGGCTGTCGAGCAGTTCCCCGGTGCGCTGGCGGATTTCCGCTTCCATGTCGGTGATCGCGGTGGGCGTGAACTTGGGCGCGACGGTGCGACGCTGGCCGGTGTGCTGCGGGCGGTCCATGGCGATGAACATCGGCAATTCGCGCGGCGCATCGATCCCGGCGGCGGCGGCTTCTTCCTCGGTCAGGCGATTGAGGATGGTGATGCCGCCATGTTCCCAGCTTGATGAGAACACCTCGGGCAGGGCCTCGATATGCTGGATCGCCTTGTGGCCGACCACCGCCCAATAGGGGCCGAACGGGCTTTCCGGGATCCAGTGGAGCTGGCCGGCGGCGCGCATTTCGGCAAAGATCGGCTGCCAGCGGTCCTCGAAATAGATGTCCGAACGGCTCACGTCCCACGGGTGGGGATGGCTCAGCCGCTCTTCGGGATGCGCCGCGAAATGGGCCTTCAACGCATCATAGGGCGAAGGCTCGCGGCGGACCTGCGGACGCTGGATTCCGGGTGTCGGGGGGGCGATGGTGGCCATGTCTGTCTCCCGTCGGGCGGCCTCTTGATGGGGCCGCTCCTGATCGAGTCGCAGTCTGCCGTAACTTACAGCAATGTCAATATGGGTTGCGATTCGGAACCGATCAGGCGGTGAGGCGGCCCCGGCGCTTCTTGTCGCGCCCGGCCCCGCCCGATTTCATCACCCGCTTGCGGAACAATAGCGATCCGCCCTTGACCAGCAGCAGCACCGCAAGGGCCTGCCACCCCAGCGCCACCGCGTGGGTCCACACCTCCGGCTCCATCGCGGCGCGCGCCAGCATCGCAAAGGGCGATGACAGTGGGAAGGCAATCGCCGCCATCTCCAGCGCGGAACCCGGCTGCTTGATGGTGTAGGCGGCAAGGAAGAACACCATCAGTTGCAGCATGGTGACCGGCATCGACAGCGTCTGCACCTCGCGAACCGATGTCGCCATCGAACCGATGGTCAGGAACAGCGCGCCGAGCAGCAGATAGGCCATGGCAAAGTAGACAATGCCCAGCGCCACGAACAGCGGCCAGCCGACCGCAGGCGCGGGCAGATTGGCCGGATCGAAGCCCGTCACCTGCGTGATCGCATCCCCGCCCGCGCTCCACAGCCCGAAGGCCGCCAGCCCCCACACCGCGATGCCGACAAAGGACACCGCCAGCATCGCAAACAGCTTGCCCATGAACACCGCGTCCATCGGGATGGCAGCGGCAAGGATTTCGATGATCTTGTTGCCCTTTTCCTCGACGAGGTTGGACAGCACCATGCCCGCCAGCAGCATCGTCAGCAGGAACAGCAGCATCTGGGCGATCTGCGCGGTCTGGATGCGGGTGGTGCGTTCCGATGCCGCGCTGATGGCGACCGGATCGGGAAGAACGCTGGGAAAGGCGGTCGGCTCGGCGGCCAGTGCATGGCCTGCCACAAGGCTGACCGGCCCCTGCCAGCGGGCGATCTGCCCCTCGGTCCCGACCAGCGTGGGGGCCTCAAGCGTGCCGGTGACAATCGCCGCGTAATTGCCGCGCCGCGCTTCCATGAAAGCGCGGGCATCGAAATCGGGGTTGCCGGCGGCCTCGGGCACAGGGCGCAAGGCGGGCAGCGATTGCCCAAGTTGCGGGGCCAGCCCTTCGGCGGCGGCAACCATTGCAGCAGTATCATCGCTGCTCATGGCAAGGCCGACCTCGATGCTGACCGCCTCGCGCTGCACCTCGCCGCCGATGCTCCCCGCAAGTCCGCCGACGATCACCGGGAACAGCGGGCCAAGCAGGAAGAACAGGAAGGCGCGGGAAAACAGCACGGCAACGAAATCCCGCCGGGCGATCACCCATGCCGCCTCCAGCGCCGTCAGGCGTGAACGGGGGGTCTGCTGGGTCATGCCCCTGCTCCTTCATTATCGGCAGCAAGCTGTCGTGCGGCGGCCTCGCCCGCAATGGCGACAAAGGCATCGTGCAGCCCGGCGCGTTCGATGGAGAGCGAGAGAATCCCCGCCTCGCCCTCGATCAGGCCCTTGAGCAGCGGTTCGATCCCGCTTTCGGGAAGGGGAAAATGCAGGAAATCGCCGTTGCGGCGGGTGTCCGGCGGCAGGAACGAAAGCCACGCCCCTTCGCGCGCACGGGTTTCCAGCCGCACCTGCGCCGGGATGCGATCGCGTGCCGCCTCGACCGACCCGGCATAGGGCACCTTGCCGCCTGCAATGATCGCCACGCCTTCGCACAGGCGTTCGGCGTGATGGATGACATGGGTGGAAAAGATCACCGTCACGCCATCTTCCGCCAGCGCCCGGATCATCAGTTCCAGCTTGCCCTGATTGATCGCATCAAGGCCCGAAAACGGCTCGTCCAGCACCACCAGCCGAGGCTGATGCACCAGCGTGCCGAGCAATTGCACGGTCTGCGCCATGCCCTTGGACAGCTGGCGGATCTGGCGGTCTGCGGCATGGCCGAGCCCATGGCGTTCGAGCAATTCCGCCCCGCGCCTGCGCCCTTCCTTCAGCGGCAACCCGCGCAGTGCGCCCATGAAGGCAATCGCCTCGACGCATTTCATCGCCGGATAGAGCCCGCGCTCTTCGGGCAGATAGCCGATCAGGCGGCCGATATCGTGCGGGCGATCATGCCCGAACACCCGGCGCACGCCCTCGTCCGGATCAATAATCCCGAGCAGCATCCTGAGTGTGGTGGTTTTCCCAGCGCCATTCGGCCCGAGAATGCCGTAGATCGCGCCTTCGGGCACGGAGATATCCACCCCGTCCACCGCGCGCGTGCCGTCAAAGCTCTTGACCAGCCCGCGCGCCTCGATCGCCAGGGGGCGTGCGTCCGCCGGCTGCGCTGTCCAGCCAGTGCCAAGGTTGCCCGCCGTCTCGTGATTGCTTACCGCCATGTCCATAAGCTTACGCGGTTAGCGGGCAGGATTAAACGGGAGCCCTTAGAAACATGGTTAATGCCCCGGCAGCATCTGACCTTGCAGGCCGGATCGCCGCGCAGGCTGAGGCCGAGGGCTTTGCCGTCTGCGGCTTTGCCAGCGCGGGCGAAGACCCGCTGCGCGCCGCCCGGCTCGAACAATGGCTGGGCGAGGGGCGGCACGGATCGATGGAGTGGATGCAGACGCGCCTCGATCACCGCCGCTCGCCGCAGGGGCTGTGGCCGGAGGCGCGCAGCGTGATCGCATTGGGCATGTCCTATGCCCCGGCGCATGATCCGCTCGCTCTGGAAGGGTCAGATACCCACGCGCGCATTTCGGTTTACGCGCAAGGGCGGGACTATCACGATGTGGTGAAGAAGCGCCTCAAGGCGCTGGCCCGCTGGCTGGTAGAGGCGGTGCCGGGGACGCAGGTGAAGGGCTTCGTCGATACCGCCCCGGTCATGGAAAAGCCGCTGGGCGAGGCGGCGGGGATCGGCTGGCAGGGCAAGCACACCAACCTTGTCAGCCCCACCCATGGCAGCTGGCTGTTTCTGGGGGCGATCTACACCACGCTCGATCTGGCCCCGGCAGAACCCCACCGCGACCAGTGCGGCAGCTGCCGCGCCTGCCTTGATGCCTGCCCCACAAACGCCTTTCCCGCGCCCTACCAATTGGATGCGCGACGCTGCATTTCCTACCTCACCATCGAGCACAAGGGTCCGGTGCCCGATGACCTGCGCGCCGGGATCGGCAACCGCATCTATGGCTGCGATGATTGCCTTGCGGTGTGCCCGTGGAACAAGTTTGCCTCTGCCGCGCAGGCGATGCGCGAATTCCTCCCCCGCGCCGAACTGGTCGCCCCGCGCCTTGGCGAACTGCTGGCGCTGGACGATGCGGGGTTCCGCGCGCTGTTCTCAGGCTCCCCTGTCAAGCGCATCGGGCGGGACCGGTTTGTGAGGAACTGCCTCTATGCAGCGGGCAACAGCGGCAATGCCGCGCTTGCGGCGCAGGTCGAGGCGTTGACGCATGACCCTGATCCGGTGGTGGCAGAGGCAGCGCAGTGGGCTGCGGCGCGGCTCGTAGGTTCCCCCTCCCTTGGGGGAGAGGGCCACGGGGTGGGGGTTCCACGCCAGCGCTAAAGCGAGGCCTTGCGGCCTCGCCCCACCCCCAACCCCT
Source organism: Porphyrobacter sp. (assembly GCA_018991295.1). Lineage (GTDB taxonomy): Bacteria > Pseudomonadota > Alphaproteobacteria > Sphingomonadales > Sphingomonadaceae > Erythrobacter. Next base: position 6,912 of record JAGKSZ010000021.1, read on the forward strand.
CCCGCAAGCGGAAGGGGAGAAGCTAGATCAAATCCTTCAGCGCCACCTCCGGATCGGCCAGCAGCGCGGGATCGATCTTGCCGGCGCCGCTCTCCAGCAGCTTTCGCGCTTGCACATAGTCCTTCATCGTACCCACGCAATCGAAGGCGATCGGCTTTCCGGCCTTCAGATAGGCAACGGTGAACTTGCGGCTCTCGGGATCTCCGCGCAGCACGGTCTGGTCAAAGCCAAGGCTGAGCCCCGCGGTCTGGAGCTTGAGGTCATACTGGTTCGACCAGAACCACGGCAGCGCGTGATAGGGCTCCTTCTCGCCCATGATTGCCTTGGCCACGGTGTTCGCCATGTCATGCGCGTTCTGGACGGATTCCAATCTGATCACCGCGCCATCGGCAAAGGCATTGGCGTGGGCCGCGCAGTCCCCGATGGCGTAGATATCATCAAGCGTGGTGCGGCAGAATTCGTCGACATCGACCCCGCTCGATCCGGCAGCGCCTGCGGCAATCAGGGGCGCGACGGCAGGGACGATGCCAATCCCGGCCACCACCATGTCGCAGGGCACCTCCTCGCCCGTGTCGAGGCGCACGCCTGTCACCCGGCCAGCCTCCTCGCCCAGCACCGAATGCACGCCGGTCGACAGGCGCACATCGACGCCCTGGCGGCGATGCTCCTCGGCATAGAAGGTGGACAATTCCTCGCCCGCGACACGCGCCAGCAGGCGGGGGAGCATCTCGACCAGCACCACCTCGCAGCCGAGCTTGCGCAGCACCGCTGCCGCTTCCAGCCCGATATAGCCGCCGCCGATGACCACGGCGCGCTTTGCGCCCTGCCCCAGCGCCTGCATCATCGCATCGGCATCGGCCTTGTCGCGCACGTAGAAGACGCCGGGAAGCACCGCGCCGGGCACCGGCAAGCGGCGCGGATCGCCCCCGCCCGACCAGATCAGCTTGGCATAGGTCACCTGCCCGCCGTCCGACAGCGTCAGGGTATGGCGCAAGGGATCGATGCCCGTCACCGCCGCGCCCAGCCTCAGCGCAATGCCTTTTTCCGCCCAGAATTTCTCGGGCCGGATCATGATCCGTTCAAAGCCCTTGTCGCCGGCCAGATATTCCTTGGACAGCGGCGGGCGTTCATAGGGCGGCGCATCGTCGCGCCCGATCATCAGGATCGAGCCTTCAAAGCCCTGCTGGCGCAAGGCAATCGCCGCCTGCGCGCCGCCGTGCCCGGTGCCGACGATCACCACGTCGGCGTGGCTGTTTGTGCTGCTCATGACCTGCTTATGCCCTTCCGGCTCGTTGCGGCCCTTGATGTGGCGCAAATGGCCCGAGGGTCAAGCTGGCGAATATGAGTCAGACCGCCCGCCCCCCACCACAACACAGTGGTGCAGTTGGTGGCCGGGCAGGGCGGGCGGTGTGCGAGCGCGTCAGCGTTCCAAAAGATTGCGCGCCTGACTGGCGATCTGTGCCAGCATCGCCGCACCGACCGGCGGGCGGGACTGGGCGCGGGCGATCATGCTGCGGAACTGCGCCACGCCCTGGCTGTTGCGCGCCGCCCACTCGGCCACGCTGCCGCGCGGGTCGGCGCTTCCTGCCTTGGACCCGCCCTTCGCCTTCATCATCCGCCGCAGGAATTCGATCCGCATCTGCTGGAAATCCCGCGCAAGGCCGGACACCAGCAGCCGCTCCCACACGTCCGACGGGCTCATGTGCGCGGCCGTGCCCTGCGCCCAGTCAAGGCCCAGCGCCGTGCCGATATCGGTGAAGGCGTGGGTCAGCAGGCGCGGCTCGATCCCGCTGCTCAGCGCCGCCTCGGCAAGGCCCACCGCGCCATCGAAATCGAACAACGCCGCCACCCGCGCCGCCAGCGCCTCGGACGCGCCGAGCGCGACAAAGCCATCTCGCAGCGCCTTTGACCGGGCGCGGGGTTCATCGGTGAGCAGCTCCTCACGCCCGGCAACCAGTGCGGTGACGCCTTCGGAAAGCTGGCCGATCATGGCGCCCGCCGAAACCTTGCCCGAAGCGGTGCGCAGCACATCGCTCATGAGATTGCCGATTGCCGCTGCCAGCCGGTCAAACAGCACAAGGCGCGCAGCTTCCGGCATCGCGGCGCTTTCCAGATCGCGCCACAGGGTCTCAAGGCCGAACAATTGTTCAGTGACCACGAAAGCCGCCGCGACCTCGGCAAGGCCCACGCCTTCTTCCTCGGCCAGTTCAAACGGGTGGACCATGCCCAGCCGGTTGACGATGCGGTTGGACAGGCTGGTCGCAATCATCTCGCGCCGCAGCCGGTGGCCGCGGATCTCGGCGGCATAGGTCTTGCGCATCGCGGTGGGGAAGCGTGCGATCAGCAGCCCTTCGAGCGCGGGATCGTCGGGCAGGGTGCTCGCCTCGATCGCGTCCTGCAGCGCGAGCTTGGCCGAGGACAGCAGCACCGCGAGCTCGGGCCGGGTCAGCCCGTGCCCGTCGGCGGCGCGGCGCGACAGGGTCTCGTCGTCGGCAAGGCCCTCGGTGCGCCGGTCGAGCCCGCCCAGCTCCTCGAGCCGCTCGATGAGGTGGAGATGCGAGGCGGTCGCCGCCGGCCCGCTCGCCTCGGCGATCGACAGGGCGAGCGCCTGCAAGCGGTTGTCGGTGAGCACGATGGCGCCGACCTCGTCGGTCATGCTCTCGAGCAGCGCGTTGCGCTTCTTCTCCGAAAGCTTGCCATCGCGGGTCGCAGCGGCGAGCGCGATCTTGATGTTGACCTCGTTGTCCGAACAATCGACGCCTGCCGAATTGTCGATGAAGTCGGTGTTGATGCGCCCGCCATGGAGCGAGAACGCGATGCGCCCGGCCTGCGTGACGCCAAGGTTGGCGCCCTCCCCGATCACGCGGGCGCGCAGTTCGGTGGCATCGACCCGCAAGCCATCATTGGCCGGATCGCCCACCTGGATGTGGTTTTCCTGCGGCGCCTTCACATAGGTCCCGATCCCGCCGAACCACAGCAGGTCCACCGGGGCGCGCAGGATCGCGGAGATCAGCGCCTCGGGCTCGATTTCCTTCACATCAAGGCCCAGCGCCTCGCGCGCCTGCTTGGACAGCTTGATCGTCTTGGCCGAGCGCGGGAACACGCCCCCGCCCTTGGAAATCAGCGCCTTGTCGTAATCCTCCCAGCTTGAACGCGGCAGGGCGAACATGCGCGCGCGCTCCTTCCAGCTGGCGAGCGGATCGGGGGTGGGGTCGATGAAGATGTGGCGGTGATCGAAGGCGGCGACCAGCTTCAGCGCCTTGGACAGCAGCATCCCGTTGCCGAACACATCGCCCGACATATCGCCGCAGCCCGCAACGGTGACGGGATCCTTCTGCACATCCACCCCCATTTCGCGGAAGTGGCGCTGGACGCTCACCCACGCGCCGCGTGCGGTGATGCCCATGGCCTTGTGGTCATAGCCGTTGGAGCCGCCGCTGGCGAAGGCATCATCGAGCCAGAAATCACGCCCTTGCGCGATGCCATTGGCGATGTCGGAGAAGGTCGCGGTCCCCTTGTCGGCGGCGACCACGAAATAGGGGTCTTCGCCGTCAAGCACCGCGACGCTTTCGGGGTGCACCACCTTGCCGCCCACGATGTTGTCGGTGACCGACAGCAGCGTGCGAATGAAGATTTCATAGGCAGCCCGGCCTTCGGCGGCCCAGCCCTCGCGGTCGATGGCGGGGGAGGGGAGCTGCTTGGGATAGAAGCCGCCCTTGGCCCCCGTCGGAACGATCACCGCGTTCTTGACGCGCTGGGCCTTCATCAGCCCAAGAATTTCGGTGCGGAAATCGTCGCGCCGGTCGGACCACCTGAGGCCCCCGCGTGCGACCGCGCCCGAACGCAGGTGAATGCCCTCAACGCGGGGCGAATAGACGAAGATCTCGCGCCAGGGCAGCGGCTTGGGCAGGCCGGGGACGCGGCTGGAGTCGAACTTGAAGGCCAGCGCCTCGGCAGCGGCGGGGGCGAAAGCGTTGGTGCGCAGCACCGCGTCCACCACTGCGCGGTAAAGCCGCAGCAACCGGTCATCATTGATCGCGGTGACCTTCGCGAGCCCGCGGGTGAAGGCGCCCTGTGCAGCGGCGACTGCTTCTTCGCGGTCACCGGCAAAGGCCGGGTTGTGGCGGCTTGCGAACAGATCGACCATCGCGCGCGTCACCTGCGGCGCGGCGGCAAGCGCATCGACCACAGTGTAGATCGTGTAGCTCACCCCGGTCTGGCGCAGGTAGCGATAGATGGCGCGCAGCCAGTTTGCCTGTTGCGGGTTGAGACCTGCGGCAGGGATCAGGCGGTTGAAGGGATCATCTTCCGCCGCGCCGTTCAGCACATCTGCCAGCGCATCTTCGATCAGGCCAGCGCGATCCAGCAGCGCGCCGGCATCGCGTCCGGCAGGCAGGGTGAGGATGAAGTCGTGGATCGACCCGAGGCCCGCATCGGCCAGATAGGTCGGCACTTCGGCCAGCACCCGGAAGCCGAAATTCTCGAACGCCGGGACCACATCTGACAGTGCCAGCGCGCCGCGGGAGATGTAAACCTTCAGGCGCAGCGTATCGGCCCCGTCGCCTGGCAGACGATAGAGGCGCACGGCGCGATCGGCACGGGCCGTCTCGCCTTCACCCAGCGACAAGGAGCGCAGCTTGGCGATATCGCGTGCGGCTTCCTGCGGGCCATAGGCAAGGCGGTAGCCGGTCGGAAAGGCGGGCGCATAACGCGCCGCGAGCGCCGCAGCACGGCCTTCTTCCTCGAAGGTGGCAAGGTGGGTTTCCACCGCCTCGTTCCAGCCGCGCAGCAGATCGGCAAGCTTGGCCTCGACCACTGCATCATCGGGCAGATCATCGCAGGCGCGCACATCGATCAGGAAACGCAGCAGCGCCAGCGTGCTGCTTTCAACCTCAAGGCTCCAGTCGAGCAGCGCCGCGCCCGGCGCGGCCAGCAGCATCGCCTGGATCTGCAGGCGCACATCGGTGCTCAGGTGATCGCGCGGCAGCCACACGAAGGCGAACACGTGCCGCTCCAGCCGCGAACGCACCATGATGACCCGCGTGCGGGGCCGGTCGATCAGCGCCATCTTGGCGGTGACCAGATCGGCAACGCGCTCCGGATCGAAGGCGGTCAAAAGGTCGTTGGGCAGCGAGGTGAAGGCGTGGACCAGCGCCTTGCCGTTATGGCCCGACGGGTCAAAGCCCAGCCGGGCTGTAAGGTCCTGCACCATGGCGCGCAGCACCGGGACTTCGCCGGGCCGCTCGTTCATCGCCGCACTGGTCCATAGCCCGGCGTGGATCGAAAGCGCGACGAGCCTGCCGCCTTCGCGGACCGGCACGATGAACAGATCGAGCGGGCTGGCACGGTGGACGCGCGATTGCACGTTGGACTTGATCGCCAGCATGGGGCGCGGGGCACCGGCCGCCTCGTGGCTCTCGAACCATGCAAAGGCACGGTCATAGGATACCTCGGCCAGCAGTTCGGGCGCCGAGGCGCGGCAGATGCCGAGCCGTTCGCCCGTGGTGCCATCGCGCCTGCGGGTGATATGGCCAAGCTGGGTCAGCATCCCGCCGCCCAGCCATTGGAGCAGCGCGCCCGCCTCGGCATCCACCGCGCCGACCGCGGCGGCATCGGCGGCCAGCACCGCCTGCATCTGCGGCCAATCGCTCACGGCAGCGCGGACATCGCCAAGCGTGGTCTGAAGCGCATCGAGCAATTCGCGGCGCTGACGGGCATCGATGCGCGGGGTTTCGATGTAGATCACCGATTCGCGCGCGCCCTGCTTGCCCAGCGCCGTGATCGCCCCTGACCCATCACGCTCCACCGGCACGACCGGGTGCAGCAGGCGGTCAATCCCCAGCCCTTGTGCGGCAATGGTCGAGGCGACCGAATCGACCAGGAAGGGCTGGTCATCATTGACGATGGCGATCCGCATATGGCGGCGCGCACCGCTGGCGGATTCAAGCTGGACGAGCGGTTCGCCGGGGCGGCGCGTTGCGGCAGCTTCGAGCAGCCATGCGGCCGCTTCATCGAGCGCCGCCTTGTCGGCGTGGGTATCGCCGGGCAGCAGCGAGGCTTCGAGCGCCGCGCGCAAGGCCTTGATCAGCGCGCGATTCGGCGCGGCGGCGGCGGTCTTGGACCCCATGCTTGGCTCCTGCTCATCCTGCGTTCCGGCACCGCCTCGACGTCATCGCCTTGAAGCAACATTATTATGCCGGATTGTTTTTATCGTAGCTCAACCGATACACTTCTTCCGCACCCCGGTGCAAGCGTGATGATTGCGGATCTAGGCGGCAACCATGGCGCGGCAGGCATCGAGCGTCATGTCGAGGCTGCGGATGCGTGCGCCCGCATCATAGGTCGCGCCACACAGCATGATCTCGTCCGCGCCGGTGCGCGCCACGAAGGCGGCGATCCCATCGCGCACCTGCTGCGGCGTCCCCACGGCAGCGGCCTGCCCCAGATGGGCGAGCATCGCCTGCGCAGGCGCGGGCAGCGTGTCGGTGTAACCGGCGATGGGCGGCGGCAACTTGCCGGGATTGCCGGATCGTAGCCGCACAAAGCTCTGCTGCTGGCTGGAGGCGATAAGGCGCGCCTCGGCCTCGGTATCGGCGGCAAAGACGTTCATCGCGACCATCACGTGCGGCCGGTCCAGTGCCGCAGAAGGCTGGAAATCGCGGCGATAGACGGCGAGCGCGGCATCGAGGTGATCGGGGGCGAAATGGGCGGCAAAGGCATAGGGCAGGCCAAGCCTTGCAGCGAGGCTCGCGCCGAACAGGCTGGACCCCAGCATCCACAGCTCGACATGCGCGCCCAGGCCCGGCGTGGCGGTGATCGGCAGGTCGATGTCGCCGGTCAAAAGCGCCCGCAGTTCGGCCACGTCCTGCGGGAAATATTCGGCGGCCTGATGCAGGTTCTTGCGCAAAGCGCGGCTCAATTCCGGCCCGGCCCCCGGTGCGCGCCCCAGCCCCAGATCGATGCGCCCCGGAAACAGCGCATCAAGCGTGCCGAATGCTTCGGCAATCTGGAACGGGGTATGGTTGGGCAGCATGATCCCGCCGGAACCAATGCGGATGCGGCTGGTGGCATTGCCGACATGGGCGAGCACCACCGCTGTCGCTCCGCCTGCGATCCCATCCATCAGGTGATGCTCTGCCACCCAGAAACGGTCACACCCCAGCGCCTCTGCCGCGCGCGCAAGGTCGGTGGTGGCGGCAAAGGCTTCGCTGAGCGTTCCGCCTTCACGGACCGGGACAAGGTCGAGCACGGAAAAGCGGGTCATGATGCAGGTCCCTCCACAGCCGCCGCAGCATCGCCTGCCTGGCCGATCTGCGCAAGATAGCCGCGCGCGGTATCGGCAGCGGGGCCCTGGGGTGCAAGGTCGATGGCCGATTGCCAGCTTTTGCGGGCGGCATCGTCGCGGCCTGCCAGCACGGCAATGACCCCGGCTTCCAGCGCGATTTCCGGGTCTGCCGGGGCGAGCGTGGCGGCGGTTTCGATGGCGCTCTGCGCCTCGGGCAATCGGTCCAGCCGCCGCAGCAAAGTGGCCTTGAGCAGCCAGCCTTCGGGCCGGGCAGGCGCAAGAGTGGTCGCGTTCTCCAGCGCGGGCAGCGCGTCTGGCGCCCGGCCCAGCGCCACCAGCGCACGGGCGCGGTCCGTGGCGGCAATCGCTTCGAGCAAGGGGGCCTTTGCCGCACGCGCATCGGCTTCGGCCAAAGCCAGCAGGTCCTGCGCCCCCGCTGCATCGCCCGCCCCCAGCGCCGCTGCCCCTGCCAATGCGGCAAACCTTGCGCGCAGACGCGCCTCATCGTCCGGCGTCTCAGCGCGAGCGGCGACAAAGGCCGCGCGCGCATCGTCCCACAGACCAAGCGCGCTGGCCGCCGTGCCGAGGCAGTGGTTGGCGAGCACGCGGTCAGCTCCGGTGGTCTCGCTGCGGCGGATCTGCGCCATCGCATGGGCGCGGGCCGGATCTTCATCAAGCTGGGCAAGGCATCCGGCGAGCCACGCGCTGGTCGCATTGAGCGGGGCTTCGGCCTCTGCCTCATTCGGGCGCACAGGCGCAGCCGCAGCATCCCCGCGCGGGGGGCGATCGCGCACCAGATCATCGCTCGGCATCCCCCCGCCTAGCGGATTGGGGCCGACTTGCAGGGCGAGAGCGAGGAGGATCGACAAGAGGCGCTATCCGTAAAATTCGGCCACGATGGCCTTCAATGCGGCAATGTCGCTGTCACGCGACAGGCGGTGGTCCCCGTCCTCTACCAGTGTCACCTGAACATCAGCCGACCCGAGCGCGGCCTTCAGGCGCATCGAGATTTCCCACGGCACATCGGCATCGGCCTTGCCGTGGATCAGGCGCACCGGACAGGCGAGGTCGATACCGCGCTCCAGCCGCAGGTGGCATTCGGCATCGGCAAAGAATTTCGCATGGGTGGGCGTGGGCTCGGGGCCATAGGGATTGGGTTCATAGATCGTCTCGCCCGCCGCCAGTGCGGCGCGCTGTTCGGCGCTGTATCCCCAGCGGGTGAAATCGGGGGCAGGGGCAATGCCGATCAACCCGGCGAGGCGGTGCCTAAGGTGTTCGGCCACCAGCAGCATCAGCCACCCGCCCATCGAGGAGCCCACCAGCAGCACCGGCCCGCTGACATAGGAAGCGATCAGCGCCAGCACCTCGTCGCGCCACCGGCTCAGCATCCCCTCGGCAAAATCGCCGCCCGATTGCCCGCAGCCCGAATAATCGAGCAGCAGGCAGGCGCGGCCCTTATCCTGAGCTTCGGCAAACAGCGCGGTCGCCTTGCTGCCGCTCATGTCGGACATGTAGCCGGGCAGGAATACAAGGCAGGGGCCGCTCCCGTGCGTGTAGCGAAAGGCGGCGCGGCGGCCATCATACAGAGTGTGGTGCATTACTTCGCCCATCGATCCCCCGCCCCGGGCCTGACCCGGGGTCCAGCTGTTGTCTTGCCAACCATATGCCCCTTGAAAGAAGCAAGCGGGGTCCCGGGTCAAGCCCGGGATGGGGTGGGGAGAGGTCGATCGTCTTCAGGACCTTGCTCCCCGAACCGATGCAGCGCATTGTCATGGATGCGCCACGGGAGAGGATTACGCGCCGCACCATGAAGACAACCGAACCAGCGGCCCCGCCCGCCGCCACCACGCTGACCCGGCGTTCTTTGTTTTCCCTCGCAGGCGCAGGCGCCGCCATCGCTGCCGCGCCCGCTGCTGCGCAGGGGTTTGGCAGGGGCTTTACCCATGGCGTTGCCAGCGGGGAGCCGGCCGCCACCTCGGTGCTGCTGTGGACGCGCTACGTCAGCGGGGCCGACGCGGCGCTGACCTGGCAGGTGAGCGAAACCGAAAGCTTCACGCGCCCCGTGGCCGAAGGCAGCGTCACCGCATCGCCGCTGCGCGACGGGTGCGCCAAGGGTATCGCCACCGGGCTTTTGCCGGATCGCTGGTATTTCTACCGCTTCCTCGCCCCTGATGGCACGGCTTCGCCAACGGGCCGCACCCGCACGCTTCCGCAAGGGCCATCGGCACAATTCCGGATGGCGGTGTTCTCCTGCTCGAACTTCGGGTTTGGCTGGTTCAACGCCTATGGCCATGCGGCAGAGGCCAATGATGTCGATCTGGCGGTGCACCTTGGCGATTACATCTACGAATATGGCGCGGGCACCTATCCCAGCGCGGCGCAGACCAATCCCGACCGTGTGATCGCCCCGCCAAGCGAGATCGTGGCGCTGGCCGATTACCGCCTGCGCTATGCCACCTACCGCGCCGATCCCGATTTGCAGCGCCTCCATCAGGTGCTGCCCATGATCGCGGTGTGGGACGATCACGAAAGCGCAAATGACAGCTGGAGGGACGGCGCCGAAAATCACCAGAGCGACAGCGAGGGCGAATGGGCGGTGCGCAAGGCCGCCGCCAAGCAGGCCTACCGCGAATGGATGCCGGTCTCCGATGATCCCTATGCCGCCTATCAGGTGGGCGACCTTGCCACGCTGCTGCGCATCGACACCCGGCTGGAGGGCCGCGATCAGCAGTTCCGGCTCGAAAAGGTGATGGAAGGCGCCAAGGACCCGCAGGCGCTGATGGCCGCGCTCACCGCCTTCCGCGACGGGGCATGGGCCGATGATGCGCGCCAGCTGCTCGGGGCAGCGCAGGAGGATTGGCTCGCCGGGCAGCTTGCCGCCTCGGTGCGGGCGGGGACGCATTGGCAGGTGCTGGTGCAGCAGGTGCTGATGGGCAACCTCAGGACGCCCAAGGACCTGATGCGCGCGGCGGGCAATGGCCTGCCCGATTTCGTGCGCACCCGGCTCGAATCCTCTTCGGCTGCCAGCGGGGCAGGCCTGCCCTCCAACATGGACGCATGGGACGGCTACCCTGCCGCCCGCAAGCGGGTGTTCAAGGCGGCGCTGGAGGCGGACGCCAACCTCGTGGTGCTGGCGGGCGACACCCACAACGCCTGGGCCTTCGACCTTGCCCACGAAGGCACTTCCGTGGGCGTCGAATTCGGCGGACATTCGGTCAGTTCGTCAGGCTTTGAAAGCTATCTCACCTTCATCAAGCCCGATGCGCTGGCCTCTGCATTGGTGGCGGAAAATCCGCAGCTGAAATGGGCCGAGACCAGCCAGCGCGGTTACATGGCCGTGGAACTCACCCCGGCCCGGGTGACGAGCGAATATCGCTTCATGGCGGGGGTGAAGCAACGTTCGACGCAGCTGGCGGGGACCAAGCGGATCGGGACGGAGAAAGGCTCGGCCCGGCTGACGGTGTAAGGCCGCAAGCCCCCTTCCAGCCCAAATGTTTCACGTGGAACATTGCGCAGGAGGGGCGCGGCAGGGGGTCTGGGCAGGGTCTGCGAGGGGTCTGGCCGGGGTCTGGCCAGAGTCTGCGTCGGGTCGGGCCCCACCCTGCCGCAACCACGCTAGCCGCCGTCCGCCAAACCCGCCCGCAGCGCCGCCTCGAACGCCTCGGGCTGATCGAACATGACGAAGTGATAGCTGTTATCGACCACGCTCAGCGCAAGATCGGGCGTGCCTGCATAGGCGGCAGTGTAGAGCGGTTCGATCCGGGTGCGCGGGGCATAGGGGTTGGCGGCAGCGATCACCCGCACCGGCACGCGCACCTCGGCAAGCCGCAGGCGCATATCGGTGGTCATCAGCTTGTGAACCCCGGCTGCAAAGGTCGCGCGGTCGCTGGCGATGGTCCAATCGGCAATGGCTCGCTGGAATGCCGGGCCCTGCACCAGCGACATGGCGGACTGGCGCTGGCCTTGGGCAAAGCTCTCCTTGTCGAGCGCGAGCAGGCCAATGCGCGTGTCCTCGGCCATCTGCGCGGTGCTGGCCGGGGTTGCTGCCGGGTTGAAGATCAGCGGGAAGAACGGCAGCGAATCCACCACCACCACCCGCGCAATCCGGTCAGGATGATCGGCGGCAAGGGTCAGGCCAAGGAACCCGCCCAGCGAATGGCCGGCATAGGCGGCGCGTTCGACCTTGCGGCAATCGAGGTGGCGGATGATCTCGGCCCGGGCATTTTCAAGCACCGCCGCAGGATCACCGGTCGCAGGTCGGCCGGCGAAACCCGCGATGTGGACAAGGTGGAGGCGATAGTCCTTCGCGAGGCTCTCCCTGACGCTGCCCCATGTATCCGGGTGCGAGCCGAGCCCCGGCACCAGCACCAGATCAGGACCGGTCCCGGTGACTTCGAAGGGCGGGCACGGCGCATCGTCCGCCTGCGCAGCGGCGGCGACGGGCAGAAACAGGGCAGCACAGGCGGCGATCAGGGGGCGCAAGGGGATCATTGGGGGTTTCCGTCTCTCAGAAAAATCGCCTCGATCGGCAGGCCGAACACGTCCGCGATGGCAAAGGCGAGAGGGAGCGAGGGGTCATAACGGCCCTTCTCGATGGCGTTGACGCTCTGGCGCGACACGCCAAGGCGGTCGGCCAGATCCTGCTGCGACCAATCGCGTTCGGCCCGCAGCACCTTGAGGCGGTTGTTCATTCGCCGCGCACCTTCATCCACAATTGCGCAAGGCCAAGGCCCACCGCCCACACCGGCAGCACCCACCACGCCCAGACATGCGGGACGAGCTCGAACGTCTCCAGAAAGCCCCAGAAGATGCCGATGGCGAGCACCATGCCAAGGCTCATGATCGCGGCGCGCACCATCCGGTAGCGCAGATATTCATCGGTCTCCTCGACCAGATAGCGGCCCATCGCCCAGATCATCGCGAAGGTCGGAATGGTCGGCAAAAGGGCGATGGCGACAGCCAGCGGGCCGGTCAGCGTGTAGATGTTCCACAGCGCAAGAGCGATGCCGAGACCG
>JAGKSZ010000217.1 GCA_018991295.1 Porphyrobacter sp.
AGACACGGACCAGCGCAACCGGCTATCTTGCGACCGGCGGGGGCACTGAAGTTACGGTCGACAACCGCTATGACGACCGGCTGCCGGCAGTAAACCTTTCGGCAGGCCTGACGAGCAACCTTATCGTGCGCCTTGCCGCTGCAAAGGTGATGGCGCGCCCGCAACTCGGTGCGCTCAACCCCGGGGGGTCGATCACCACCACTGGCAACCTCACCGCCAATATCGGCAATCCGCTGCTTGCCCCATTCCGCGCCAATACGGTCGACGCCAGCATCGAATGGTATCGCCCCAATGGCGCCTTCATCGGGATCGGCCTGTTCTACAAGGACATCGGCACCTATGTGCAGAACCTGCGCCAGGTGGTCCCTTACAACGAAACCGGCTTGCCGCTGTCGCTGCTGCCTCCGCAATTCGATGGGACCGAGGAGTTTCAGGTCACCACCTTCGTCAATACCCAAGGCGGCGATCTGAAGGGGATTGAAGTCAACGTCCTCCAGCCATTCGACTTTCTGCCTGGGTTCCTGAAGTATACCGGTTTCACCGGCAACTTCACCTTCGTCAAATCCCAGATCGATTACGTGACCTCGCCGACCGATCCTACTCCGATCCGCGATGATCTGATCAACCTGTCGCCGCGTTCGTGGAACGCCACGCTTTACTACGATGACAAGAAGCTGAGCGCGCGCGTTTCCGGGGCCTATCGTTCGCGCTTTCTGACCCGCGTGCCGGGTCAGAACGGAAACGACGTCGAGGGCCGGAACGGCACGCTCAATGTCGATGCGCAGATCAGTTACCGTATCAACGAGCGGTTCGAGCTGACGCTGGAAGGGGTGAACCTGACCGATCAGTTCATTGATCAGTTCATCAGCAGCCAGCGTAACAGTGTGGTGGTCTACAATCACACCGGGCGCGAGATCCTGTTCGGCGGGCGGTTCCGGTTCTGATGCGTTTGTAACGTGAACTCATCCAGCCCGGCCTGTCCGCTTGGCCCTGCGGGGTTGCGTGATGATTGACCGTCGTTCCGCCGTGACTGGCCTTGGGCTGGGTGTGGTTTCCGCGACCATTGCTCGTGCGGTGCCGGTCGCGGCCGCCCCAGCCGGAGATCTCCATGCCGAACCCTCGGCGTGGGTCGGACTTTGGCAGGGTTTGCCACCGGGCTCGCCTGCCCGTCTGCCGGAAGAACGGATCGTGGCAAGGCTGGATGGGCTGGTTCAGCCCGATCGTATCATGCAGGACATTGCCGTGCCGCGCATGGCGGTGTTTCGTCCGGATCGGCCCGGCGGGGCTGCGGTGCTGATCGTGCCGGGAGGCGGCTATCGTCATGTGGTGATCGACAAGGAGGGCTTCGAAATGGGCCGCTGGCTGGCGGCGCGGGGGATCACCGCCTTTGTGCTGTTCTATCGCCTGCCACATCAAGGCTGGACGGCTGGCCCCGATGTTCCGCTTGCCGATGCGCAGCGTGCCATGCGCCTGATCCGCCGTGACCACGCCGCCTATGCGGTCGATCCGCAGCGGGTGAGTGTCATGGGCTTTTCTGCCGGTGGGCACGTTGCAGCAAGTCTTGCGACCAGCTTTGCGCGGGCGACCTATGCACCCGCCGATGCTGCCGATCGCTTGCCAGCCCGTCCCGATGCTGCAGCACTGATCTATCCGGTAATCGCAATGCGCGAGCCGCTGGCCCATCCAGGGTCCCGCGAACGCCTGCTGGGCGCTGCTCCCCTTGCGGAACGCGAAACGGCATATTCGCCCGACCGCAATGTGCCTGTGGATGCCCCGCCGTTCTTCCTGCTTCATGCCGAGGATGACCATGTCGTACCAGTCGGCAATGCGCTGGCCATGCGCGATGCTATCAAGGCGCGCGGACTAGCGGTCGATACGCACCTTTATGCTGCGGGCGGCCACGGGTTCGGCCTCAGCCGTGCACCAGGCAAGCCGGTTGCTTCATGGCCTGAGGTATGGTTGGCCTGGGCCCGGGCGATGGGGATTGCATGATTGCGGAACTGCGCCTTTGGCCTGTGCCCCGGCCCTTCCGGGATCGGGCATGGCACGGCGCGGCTGGGCGGCTTCCTCTTCACGACAATCTGACTAGACAAGGGATTACGCGATGGGAGACGCGACCATGACACATGCCGCCGCAGCGACGGCGAAAACCGGACGCTATCGCTGGTCGATCATCGCGCTTTTGTTCATCGCCACCACGGTCAATTACATCGACCGTACGATGCTTGGCCTGTTGGCGCCCGATCTTGGGCGCGAGTTGGGATGGAACGAGAGCGATTATGGCCGGATCGTGCTGGCCTTTCAGGCGGCCTATGCCAGCGGCTTTCTGGTCATGGGCGGGCTGATTGACCGGTTCGGCCCGAAGATCGGTTATGCCATTGCCATTTCCATATGGACGATAGGCCATGTCGCTCATGGCTTTGCCAGCTCGGTCACGGGCTTCATGGCGGCGCGTGTGGTGCTCGGCATTGGCGAGGCGGGGCATTTCCCCGCAGTGGTCCGGTCGAGCAGCGAGTGGTTTCCGCAAAAAGAGCGCGCCTATGCTATCGGCTGGGTCAACAGCGCGACCACAATCGGCGTCATCCTGACCGCACCAACCCTTGCCCTGTTTATGGGAGTGCTTGGCTTCGGCTGGCGCGAGACTTTCATTGTAACCGGCTTGTTCGGGGCGGGCCTGCTTGGTCTGTGGTGGTGGCTGTACAGCAACCCGCGCGAAAGCGGACGTGTCAGCGAGGCTGAGCTTGCCTGGATTGAGCATGATCCGCCCGAAACCGTGGCCCAACTGGGATGGGGCCGGATTGTGCGGCACAAATCGACCTGGGCCTATGCTGGCGCCAAGTTCCTGACCGACCCGGTGTGGTTCCTGATGCTGTTCTGGCTGCCGAAATATTTCGACAGCACTTTTGGTGTCGATCTCAAGGTGATCCTTTTGCCGATGATCGTCATGTATCTGTTGTCCGATGTTGGCAGCATTGCCGGAGGATGGCTGTCATCGCGCTTGCTCGAGCGCGGCTCTTCGTGCAGCTTTGCGCGCAAGGTTACCATGCTGGCGTCTGGCGCCTGTGTGCTGCCGCTGCTGTTGGTGACCAGCCTCGACAATATGTGGCTGGCGGTGAGCCTGATCGGGCTGGCGCTGGCGGGGCACCAGTCGTTTTCCTCAAATCTGCTGTCGCTGCCACCCGACATGTTTCCCAAGCGCGCCATCGGTTCGGTGATCGGCTTCGGCGGCTTTGCAGGCGGGGTTGGCGGCATGATCATGGCCGCATCGGTCGGCGCAATCCTTGATGCGACGAGCGGCAATTACACAGTGATCTTTGCCGCCTGCACGGTGGTCTATTT
>JAGKSZ010000218.1 GCA_018991295.1 Porphyrobacter sp.
GTGGTGGTGAGCGCGCGGGGGAGGTGGGGGCGGGGGGCATCGGGCTGGAGGAGGGAAACGGGGCGGGGGACCGCCAGGGGAATGCTCCTGTGAACGTCTTTTGGTTAGGGGGGAGATATTGGCGCGGCCCCTAGATGCTGCGCTGCAAAATGGCAAGCATCCTCGGCGCTGGGGATGATCCGATGTGGTTTCGCTGTTCAAACAGGCGTGATATGCATCGCGGCGGGGCGCATTTCGGGGGGGGAAACAATCATGGACGCACACATCAGATTATCGCGGCGCCATTTTACCGGGGCCGCACTGACCGCGGTAGGCCTGGCAGCCACCGGCAGCATCGCGCGCGCGGCAGAGCCTGCGCCCACGGCATGGGGCCCGCTCGGCCCGTTCTATCCGGTTATCCGTCCGGGCGACGATGATTTCGACATGACCCAGATCAAGGGCAACGCCGGGCGCGCACTGGGCAGGGTGATCGAAGTGACCGGGCGCGTGCTCGATCGCAAGGGCAACCCGGTGCGCGGCGCCGAGCTGGAGCTGTGGCAGTGCAATGCCGCCGGACGCTATGCCCATCCGGGCGATGTGGCGAGCGCGCCGCTCGATCCCAATTTTCAGGGCTTTGCCCGGCTGGTGACCGGCCCCAGCGGCGAATGGCGCATCCGCACCATCAAGCCTTCAGGCTATGAAAGCCCGATCGGCTGGCGCACCCCGCACATCCATTTCGACATCAAGGGCCAGCAGGCGCGCCTCATCACGCAGATGTATTTCACCGAGGATTACGCCACCAATTCCAAGGACCAGCTTTACAATATGCTGGGCGATGATGCGGTGACCGCCATGGCCCAGCAGCAAGCCGAAGCTGCCGATCGTTACCGCTGGGACATCGTCCTGATCGAAAGCTGATTGGGGATCAGCCAGGCTTTTTCGATCCGATGATGATCTGCCCGGTGGTGGGCTCACCATCGGTGGCCGTGACCGAAAGGGACGATCCATCGGCCTTTCGCTCGCCGCCGATCATGCGCGTGCCATTGGTGTTCATTTCGAGCTGGATGTCAAAACCTGCCGCCTTGGCCGCATCGCGGTAATGGGCGACAACCCGTTCGGCAGCGGCATCCGCCTCGAAGGTGACCATCGTGCCCTGCCCGTCGGGCTGGTTGACGATGGTGTTGGCGACCACCTTGGAGCCGGGGAACAGGGTGAAGCCGGCGGGCAGGCTGACCGGCACATTGGTGCCCGATCGCAAGGTGGCCTCACCATCGGGCCCGTCGATCGTCATGGTCGTCTCGCCGCTGTCCTTGTCGATGGTATATTCGGCGTCCTTGCCATCTGCGGTCTTGAATTCGCCCGAGGTTTCCGAACCGCAAGCCGCCAGCATCAGGCCAAGGCTGCCTGCAAGAATTAGGGCCGTGCCGCGCATTATCCATCTCCCCCGTTGGTTGCCGGGGCGAGTGTCCCTCAAACCGGCGCGCGGGGCAAGTCCCTAGCCCTTGCGCTCCCAGCGGCCGTTTTCCTGCGCGAAATAGGCACGCTCGATGCCGCGTCCGTCCTGCGCACGCCAGGCTGCGCGGGCTTCGGCGGCGCGATCAGGGGGGAACAGCAGAAAGGTGCGCGCAAAGCCCTCGGCCTCGCGGAAGGTGCCATCGGCAAGGATCAGATGGCTCGCCCCGTTGGCAGCGACAGGTTCGTCCGCCAGCAGGATCGGCTGGCGATCCGCGCCGGGGCTGCCTGCCTCGCCATTGGCAAGGAAGCTGTCCGCCCCGCCTTCCCACAGCGCACGGGAAATGGCGGCACGCTGTTCGGGCGCAGCAGCGACAACCAGCACCCGTTCCCCCGCCGCCAGCGTGCGCTTGGCGATCAAGGCAACCACCTTTTCGATGGGATCATCGGTGACCTGCCAGAAATCGAGCTTCATGGCTGAGAGTCCTCGCCCGCGTCATGCCGGGCGCGCAGGCGTTCGAACAGCAGGAACAGCAGGCCCCAGCACAGCATCATGGACAGGAAAGGCACCGGAAACAGCACGCCCGCATCGCCTTCCAGCATCGCAATCCCGAGGCCCGGCAATGGCATCGGCAGCCAGCGGTCATCAACATGGATCAGCACCCCGGGCGCAAGCGTCAGTGCCGCAAAGCCTGCGACAACCGCATCGGCCTCGCGGGTGCCAAGATGGCGGCGACGGCGAAACAGAGAGACGACAAGCACGATCAGCGCAAGAAGGGCCAGAACGGCCCACCAGAAGGCCCGCCCGATCCCGGAAAAATCGCTCGCCAGCGCGGGGCTTGCCGCACACAGCAAGGCGGTCGCCAGTCCCAGACGCAGCGCCTTTTCCACCCTCACCCTCCCTTGCCCCTGCGACAGCGGTCGGAACAATACTTCACATTGTCCCAATCGCGCTCCCACTTCTTGCGCCACGTGAAGGGCAGCCCGCAGGCGAGGCAGGTTTTGGTCGGCAGATCCGATTTCTTGCGCATCTTCGGCATTTTTGTTGGCCTACCGCTCCGCTACTTGAGGCCTGCCTGACCTATCGGTTCGGCCTGCGGCTGTGCTTCGCGTCCGCTACCTGAGGCCGGAAATACGGATCAACCTTCGACCACATCCCGGACGAACTGGTCGAGCAGGCGCACGCCGTATCCGGTTGCGCCCTTGTCCCAGGTGTGGCCGGGCTTGTTCGACCAGACCATCCCCGCGATGTCCAAATGCGCCCACGGGGTGCCGTCCTTGATGAAACGCTGGAGGAACTGCGCAGCGGTGATCGACCCTGCCTCACGCGGGCCGACATTCTTGATGTCAGCGACGGGCGAATCGATCAGCTTGTCGTAACTGGGGCCCAGCGGCATCCGCCACAGCTTGTCGCCGCTGGTCTGGCCCGCGGCGGTCAGCTGGCTCGCCAGCGTATCGTCATTGGCGAACATGCCGCCATATTCATGGCCGAGGCTGATGATCATCGCGCCGGTCAGCGTGGCAAGGTCGACGATCCGCGCAGGGCTGTACCGCTCCTGCGCCCAGTGGAGCGCATCGCACAGCACCAGCCGCCCTTCGGCATCGGTGTTGAGCACTTCGACGGTCTGCCCGCTCATGGTGGTCACAACATCGCCGGGGCGCTGGGCCTTGCCGTCGGGCATGTTTTCAACCAGGCCCATGACGCCGATGATATTGGCGCGGGCCTTGCGAGTGACAAGCGCCAGCATTGCGCCAGCCACTGCGCCGGCACCGCCCATGTCCCACTTCATGTCTTCCATGCCCGGCGGCGGCTTCAGCGAAATGCCGCCCGTATCGAAGGTCACGCCCTTGCCGACGAACACGGTCGGCTTGTCGCCCGCCGCGCCGCCGTTCCAGCGGATCGCCAGCAGCTTGGATTCGCGTTCGGACCCCTGCCCCACGCCCACCAGCGCGCCCATGCCGAGCGCGCGCATTTCTTCCTCGCCCAGCACGGTGATTTCCGCAGCCGTGCCTTCGAACGCCTTCTGGCAGGCCGCCACGAAGGTTTCGGGATAGATGATGTTGGCCGGTTCGGTCACCAGCTGGCGAGTGAATTCGACCCCCTTGGCAAGCGCCGCTTCACGCTCCCAGGCAGCCGCCGTGCCTTCGGGCGCGCCCGTCACGTGGACTGCGGCGAGCGAGGGGCGCTTGTCGGCGGCAAGGCGCGTGCGGTAGGCATCGTGCCGCCATGCGCGCAGCCGCAGCGCCAGCAGCACCGCCGCTGCATCCTCTGCCGAAAGCCCCGCCCCGCCCAGATCGAGCACCATCGCCGTCTCGCCCGAGACGAGATATTTGGCGGTCAGCGCCGCACCTGCGCGTTCGCAATTGGCGCGGCGATCGGCAGCGTCAGCGTCCCCCAGCCCGGCCAGCGCGATCCGCTTCACCGCGCCATCTGCATGGGCAAACCCTTCAAAGGTCTGGCCTGCGCGCCCGGAAAACTTCGAGACCGACGCACCTTCGGCCAGCGCCGCATCGAGGCCGGTCAGCGCCTGTCCCTGATTGACGAGGCGCGCATGGAGGCGGACATCAGCAGGGGCGGCGTCGGTAAGATGGATCTGCATGAGAACTCCGAAAGACACTGAAAAGCAGGCACGTGGCAGGGCGCCGGAAAGCTGCGACAGACCGCGCCTGTATAGGGCGCAATGGCGATTGCGATTAGGCCCGAGCGGTGCAATAGGCAAGGCCATGTCGGGAGGCTTGCCAGCCGGATCGCGGGATGCCGCGTGCCACAACCTGCGCCTGCCCGCGCGGCGCGCTGGCGTGCGTCTGGCGGCCGCCTTACTGATCGGCGTCGCTGCCGCCCCGCTTGCGGCTCAAGACACACCGCCAGAGCCCACGCCGCTTCCGGCATCCGGAACACAGGCCCCGCGCCAGATCGATTTCGAGGCGAGCGAACTCAGCTACAACAATGAAAGCGATACCGTCACCGCGCGCGGCAATGTGATCCTGCGTTCCGAAGACCGCTCGGTTCGCGCCGACGAAGTGGTGTGGTTCCGCCAGACAGGCAAGATCATCGCCAGCGGGAACATCCGGATGGTCGATGAAGCGGGCAACCAGCTGTTCACCGATCAGGTCGAGCTGACGGAAGAATTCGATACCGGCGCCATGAGCGAACTGCTGATTGCGCTGCGGGCTGGCGGGCGGCTGGCGGCGCGCTCGGCTGAGCGTAGCGCCGATGGCAACGCCGTGCTGACCGATGCGGCCTATTCGGCCTGCCCCGTGACCGACGAGGATGGCTGCGCAACCGATCCCAGCTGGCGGGTCACCGCGCGCCGGGTGATCTATGACCAGAAGGCCGCCCGCGTGCGGTTCGAGGGCGCGATGCTCGAATTGTTCGGCGCGCGGATCCTGCCGCTGCCCGGCCTTGCCATCCGCACCGATGGCCGCGCAGAAAGCGGCTTTCTGGTGCCCGATGTCCGCGTCACGCAGGTGAACGGGCTGGAGCTGTCGGGTGAATATTACTGGCGCCTTGCCGACAATATCGATCTGACCCTGGGCGCCTATGTCTTCTCCAATGCCGCGCCGATGGCCAGCGCCAAGTGGCGGCACCTTACCGAAAAGGGCGCCTATCAGGTCACCGGCTACGCCACCTTTTCCGACCGCGCGACCGACTTTACCGGCGGGCCGAGCCTGCGCCACGACCCCCGCGGCGATTTTGACGC
>JAGKSZ010000219.1 GCA_018991295.1 Porphyrobacter sp.
GGGTGGGCGCGCTGCCTGCGGTTCTGGCAGCGGCGGGCCGGCGGCAGGTGCTGGTGGTCGCTTCGCTGACGATGGAGGGGGCCGAACACACGCTGTCCGCGCTGCAGATGGGGGCTGCCGATACGCTGCTGAAGCCGCGTCCGGGCGGGTTCACCGAAGATTACCGCGCACAATTGCTCGGCAAGATCAGGGCGCTGGGTTCGCGCTCGCAGGAGCCTGCCGCCGACAGCGCGCTGCTGGCGCGGCCGACGCGCACCCTTGCCGAACCATCCTTCGCCCGTCCGGCCCTGTCGCGCCGCCTGCGCCGCCCGGATGTGGTGGCGATCGGTGCTTCGACGGGCGGGATCCACGCGCTCGGGTTGATGCTGCGCCAGCTTGCGGGCGAATTCGATGTGCCGCTGCTGATTACCCAGCACCTGCCCGCCAGCTTCATGCCGGTCTTCGCCCGCCAGATCGAGGCGGCCTGCGGTCGCCCGGCCGAGATTGCCGAGGATGGCATGGCGCTCACCTCGGCACGCATCCTGATCGCGCCGGGCCACGGGCATATCGTGGTGCGCCGCAAGGGGACGGGCCTTGTCGTCCGGATCAGCACCGAACCGGCCGCCAGCGGGTGCATGCCTTCGGTCGATCCGATGCTCTCCAGCCTTGCCGAAGCCTGCGAGGGCCGCGCGATTGGGGTGATCCTTTCGGGCATGGGCCGCGACGGGGTGATCGGGGCCAAGGCGCTGGTTGATGCAGGCGGCGCGATTTACGCGCAGGACGCCGATACCAGCGCGGTGTGGGGGATGCCCGGCGCCGTATCGCGCGCAGGGCTCGCCAGCCTCATCGCCCCGCCCGAGCGGATTGGCGATGCCGTGATGGCGCAGGTCGGCGCCCCCGCTTCCGCCACGGCTCTGAAGTAGCGCCGCGATGGAAGCGAGCGAAGCCTCCCACCAGATCATCGCCGATCTGCTCGAAGCGCGCACCGGTCAGCACCTGACCGAAAGCCGCCGCTGGCGCGTCAATTCCGCGCTGGCGGGGATTTTCCGCACGCACGGCATCACCAATGTCGATCAGCTGGTCTGCCTGCTGGCCGATCCGGGTTCTGCCGACCTTGCCCAAGAGGTGGTCGAGGCGCTGCTCAACAACGAGACCTATTTCTTCCGCGACAAGCCGACCTTCGATCAGCTGCCGGGCGAAATCCTCCCCGAACTCGCCCGTCGCCGCCGCGATGTGCGCCGCCTGTCGATCTGGTCGGCGGGCTGTTCGACGGGCCAAGAGGTCTATTCGCTCGCCATGCTGTTCGCCGAACAGGCGATGCAGTGGCAGGGGTGGACGATCGACATCATCGGCACCGATGTCTCGCACCGCGCCATCGCTGCGGCGCGATCGGGGATCTACAGCCAGTTCGAAGTGCAGCGCGGCCTTGGCGTTGCCCAGATGCTGCGCCATTTCGACGAAACCGAGCGCGGCTGGCAGGTGCGCGAGGATGTGCGGCGCATGGTGCGCTTTGCCCAGGGCAATCTGCTCACCGGGACGCACCCCGGGCGCATCCCCTTCGATCTGGTATTGTGCCGCAATGTGCTGCTCTATTTCGACCGGCAGGTGCGCGGCGATGCCTTTGCCCGCCTTGCCAGCGCGGTCATGCCCGATGGTTTCCTGATGCTCGGCGCAGGCGAGACCGTGGTCGGCCACACCGACCGCTTCGTGCCGACTTCGCGCCGCGCCAGCTTTTTCGAGCCGGCAGGCGTGCCCCTGCCCGCCCCGATGCAGAAATCCGCCTGATCGCCCGGGTCCTGACGCGCACGCCGCAGGGCACGGTTTACGCTTCATTAGCCGCTCCTCTTTAGAACGATTCCGCAAAGCGCGGCGGCTCGGCGCGCTCACACGGGAACCCTTGACCTTGGCCATGGCGAAGCAACCCCTGCACCTGACATCGGTGGGCCTTGTGGTCATCCCGATTGCAGTGGCGAGCGTGATGACAGGCGTGCTCGGCTTCATTTTCGGCCTGTCCGGGCAGACCGCTCCGGCATCGCGCGGCGCCCTGCTGGTGATCGGCGCACTGATCTATGCCGCCACGCTGTTCTTCCTTGGCCGCAGCGGGATTGCCACGATCCGCGGGCTGGAGGAGCTTGCCCATATCGATCCGCTCACCCGCCTGCCCAACCGCCACGCGCTGCACGAAGATGTGCAGTTCCATGCACGCGGACAGGAGGAAGTGGCGCTGGCGATCATCGATCTCGACAGCTTCAAGCAGGTCAATGACCACTATGGCCACGCGGTTGGCGATCAGCTGATCGAACTGTGCGCGCAGGCCATCCGCGAGGCCTGCGGCACCGAGGCGCGCTGTTACCGGCTGGGCGGCGATGAATTTGCCGCCGTCATGGCAGGCAAGGTCGCCGGCACGATCCTTGAAGGCATCTGCCGCAGCCTGATCGAACGGCTCGGCACCCCGCTGACGCTGGGCGAACGCCAGATTGCGGTCGGCGCGAGCATCGGCCTTGCCCGTTCCACCGCCGACAGCCGCGTGCCATCATCGGAAATGCTGCGCCGCGCCGATGTGGCGATGGATATGTCCAAGCGCGGCGGGAAGATGCGCTGCACCTGGTTCAACGAAAGCTTCGATCGCCGCCGCGAACGGGTGCGCGAGATCGAGGATGAAATTCGCACCGGCATCGCTGGCGGCGAATTCCACCTTGCCTACCAGCCGCTGGTCAGCGCCGAGGACAAGCGCATTGTCGCAGTCGAGGCGCTGCTGCGCTGGGATCGGGGCGCGCGTGATCCGCTCGGCCCCAATATCTTCGTTCCGGTGGCCGAGGATTCCGGGCTGATCAACCCGCTCGGCCTGTGGGTGCTGCGGCAGGCGGTGTGCGACGCGCTGCGCTGGGGCGACATTACCTTGTCGGTCAACATTTCCGCCGCCCAGCTGCGCAACGCAGAATTCCCGATCAAGCTGGGCGAAGTGCTGGAGGAAACCGGCTTTCCCCCGCACCGGCTGGAACTGGAAGTGACCGAAACCTGCCTGGTGCTTGATCCGGTGGTGGCCGAACGCGTGCTGGATGTGATCCGCAGCTTTGGCGTGCGCATCGTGCTTGACGATTTCGGCACCGGCTATGCCTCGATCGGCTTTTTGCGCCGCTTCCGCTTTGAAAAGCTGAAGCTTGATCGCAGCCTTGTGGAACTGGCGGGCGTCGATGATGGCAGCCGGGCGATGATGCTGTCCTCGATTGCGCTCGCCCGCGCGCTCAACATGGGCGTGACCGCCGAGGGCGTGGAAACCGAAGAACAGGCCGAACTTGTCCGCCTTGCCGGGTGTGACCAGATCCAGGGCTGGCTCTATCACCGCGCCATGCCCGCCGATCAGATCGATCAGCTGATCGCCGCGCAGCAGGCCGACGATGCCAAGACCAAAGCCAAGGCCAAGGCAAAGGACGGAAAGGCCGCATGAGCGCGCTTCAAGACCTTGCGCTTGATCTGGAGGCAGAAGCTGCCGGTCAGCGCGCTGCTGCCCTCCCCACGCCTGCGCCCGCATCCGCGCACGCGCCCGCGCCTGCCGGTTGGCTGGCGCGAGCGCGGCACTGGTTTGCCGCGCTTTCGGTGGGCGGCAAGATCACCTTGTTCTTCACCAGCAACCTTGCCTTTGCGCTGCTGGCGGGGCTGTTCGTGGTGATCGGCTATGTCGAACTGGGTGAACGCGCCCAGCGCGTGCGCATCACCCATGAAGCCGCGCTCAAGGCTGAACGCCTGCTGGTCCAGCTCAGCGAAGGCCAGCGCCATGCCGAAATGCTGGTGGCCGATGGCGATGCCGCCCGCGCCCGCGCCGCGCGCGAGGCGCTCGACCGCGCCGCCGCCAGCGCCGCCGCACTGTCCGGACAGGCCGCCGATGCGGGCCGGATCACGCAGATCCGCGCCGGGATCGATGATCTCTCCCGGCAGGTCACAGCCTTTGAACCTTCGGCCACAGGCGATGGCGCTGCCCGCCGCCGTCAGGCCGCCGCGATCAACGCCAGCGGCACGGCCCTGCTCGAATCCGGACGCGGCATGACCGCCGCTTTGGGTGAGGATGCCGAGAGCATGGCCGATGACAGCGCGGCCCTGATCACGCGCCTGTTGGTGATGTGGATCGTGCTGGCCACGGCGCTGACGCTCATCACCCTGTTTGCCCAACGCTATTTCAACCGCACCGTGGGCGCGACCCTTACGGAAATGGCGCGGCAGATGAGCGCGGTTGCGGCCGGTGAACGTCGTTTTGCGATCAGCGGCAAGGACCGGCTCGACGAAATCGGAGAAATGGCGCGCGCCACTGAAGTGTTCCACCGCGCTGCGCTCAGGCTCGAAAAGCTCGGGCGCGAACGTGCGGAACGCGCCCGCGCAGAGCTTGACGAACAGGCCCGCCAGCAGGTGGTGCGCGAAGAGGCCCGGCTTGAACGCGACCGTGCGATCCACGCGATTGCCGATCAGTTCGAACGCACCGTAGGCGAAGTTGTGACCGGCGTGGTCGCCGCCTCCGGCCAACTGCAATCGACCGCCAGCCTGATGGCAACCACCGCCGAAGACACCGCAGCGCGCACCACCGAGGCGGCAGCTGCGATGCAGGAAGCCAATCTTGGCGCCACGGCGGCCGCCGCGGCCAGCGATGAATTTGCCATGTCGATCGGGGAAATCAGCCGTCAGGCCGCTTCCTCGGCACAGCTTGCGCGTGAGGCCAGCCTGTCAGCGCGGCAGGCCGATACCACCATCGGGGCGCTGGCCGCATCGGCGCAGGAAGTCGGCCAGATCGTCGAACTGATCCAGACCATCGCCAAGCGCACCAATCTGCTGGCCTTGAACGCCTCGATCGAAGCGGCACGCGGGGGCGAGGCGGGGCGCGGCTTTGCGGTGGTGGCCAGCGAAGTCAAGGAACTCGCCAACCAGACCGCGCGCGCCACCGATCAGGTCGCAGAACAGATCCGCGCGATGCAATCCACCACCGGCGCCAGTGTCACCGCGCTGCGCAATATCGCTGCACAGATCGAAAGTCTGGAACCCACCGCCGTATCGATCGCGACCGCGGTCGATCAGCAATCCGTGGCAGGCCATGATCTGGCCCGCAGCATCGATCTGGCCGCACGTG
>JAGKSZ010000220.1 GCA_018991295.1 Porphyrobacter sp.
ATTCGAGGAAGCGCGCATAGCCTGCCACATCGGCCGGGTTCAGCTTGGCGATTTCGGCGTTGAGGCTGGCTTCATCGTTCGAATAATCGAAGTTGGTGCCATCGGGCCAGTTGAGGCGGTAGAAGGGCATGACCTTCATCAGTTCGACATCTTCGGAAATGTCGTGGCCGGTCAGTTCCCACAATTCCTTGAGGCAGGGCGGATCGGTGATGACGGTCGGGCCAGCATCGAAGGTGAAGCCGTCCTTTTCCCAGAAATAGGCCCGGCCGCCGGGCTTGTCGCGGCTTTCGATCACGGTGGTGGCGATGCCGGCCGATTGCAGCCGGATAGCCAGCGCCATGCCGCCGAAGCCTGCGCCAATCACGCAGGCGGTGCGGCCCGCATAGCGTTCGGCCAGCGCCGGGCTCACGCCCTTGGCACCGGAAAGATTGAGCTTCGCATCGGCGTTCATGCCGGGGTCTCCATGTTGAGAGGCTTGGTATCTAAAGGTTTGCCGGAAGAAAACAGCGCGCGGATGGCACGCGGAATAGCTACGGGCGGCTTGCCGGTAAGGATGCGCAGGCGATCAGGCCAGGTGGACCTGCCCGCATAAAAGCGTTCAACCAGATTGCCCTTCAATGCGTAGAAATGTTCGAAGACGATCACCCGCTTGCCGGGTTCGGCAGCCTCGAACAGCATCCGGCTGAGCATCCGGTAGTATGCGGTTGCGCGCCAATGGCGCCGGGCGCGGCGCTTGCAGAAAGCGGCAAGTTCCGACCCCGAAAGTTCGGGGCGCCGGGCCAGCAGTTGCGCAATGGCCAGCGCATTGCTGACGGCAAAGGGGATGGTGTAGCTGGTGAGCGGGTGCGAAAAGCCCCCGCGCGCGCCTGCCAGCGCCACGCCGGGGATCGCCACTTCTGCAAGCGCGGCGGCAAAGTTCCCGCCCGAAATCACCGGCAGGATCCCGGCCTCCTGATCGATCACTTCGCCCTTCCAGCCATTGCGGTGCGCATATTCGGCTACGCGCCCTTTCAGCACTTCGGCGTCCATCTTGGGCTGATCGGCATAATAGGTGTCTTCGATGAACACCTCGTCTTCCGACAGCGGCAGAACATAGACGAAGCGATAGGCCTCGCCATTGCCGTGCGGCGCGACCTGATCGACGCTGGCATCCATGATGACAGGGCGGGTGAGCCCGTGGGGCTTTTCGCACTTGAAGTGCTGGCCAAGGAACACCTGCCAGCCGCCCGCAAGCGCCTTGGACGATTTGAACGGGCGGCAATCGATCACGCGCCGGGCGGCCATTCGCGTCCCATCGGCCAGCGTGACCCCGCCTGCATCCAGCGCCGCGGCCTTGGTTTCGAGCATCACGTTTTGCGGCGGAAGCTCTGCCATCAGCGCCCGGTGAAACTCGGCGCTGGCGAGCGAACGATAGGCGGTCGGCAGGGTCCGGCCATAGGCGGGGAAGGTGATGTCATAGCCTTCGTCCCAGCCATTGAGGTGAAAGCCTGCCACCAGCGATCGTTCGCCTTCGGGGATATCGGTTTCGAACCAGCTCCAGCGGTGATGCCCGCCCAGCGTGCGTCCCGCCTCCACCACCACAAAGCGGCAATCGGGGGCATGGCGATGGAGCGCCAGCGCGATCAGCCCGCCTGCAAGCCCGCCGCCGACGATGATCACGTCATGAAGGGGCGTGCCGGGAGTGTGGGGTGAATCGACCATTGCCCCATGCCCTAGGGCAGGGACGCGCGAACGGCAATCGAATGCCATCATTGCCATGTTGCAACATTACGCGGAAACATTAGAGCGCGCCCGCGTTGGCTGTGCCAAACCCCTCTCATCAGGATCGCAACCCATGAACGCTCGCATCGCCCTTGCCCCGCTGGCGCTTGCCATCACCCTTGCTGCATCGCCCGCGCTGGCAACCAATAGCGAGGAGGCGGCAGCCGAAACCGACGCCGAGGCGCAGCAGCCCGCCCCCGCTCCGCCCGCACCTTTCGCCTTCACCCGTCCGGTGTTCGATGAACCCTGGGCGACCATCGGCCTCGGGGTTGGCATGGTGCCAAGCTATGCGGGCTCGGATGATTACATCGCCTTTCCGCTGCCGCTGATCGCCGGGCGCGTGGGCGGGGTGGGGATCAGCCCCAACGGGCCGGGCTTCGTGCTCGATCTCAATTCCCCCAAGCCCGCCATGGGGCCAAGGAAGGGCGCAAGGCTCGCCTTTGGTCCGGCGTTCCGCTTCCGCAATGATCGCAACAACCGCATCCGCGATGACGTGGTAGCGCGTGCGGGCAAGCTGGATGCGGCGCTGGAAGTGGGCGCGAACATTGCGGTCAGCTTTCCCAATGTGGTGCGCCCCTTCGATGCCCTGAACATCGGCGTGCAGGCCCGCCGCGATGTGCTGGGCGCGCATGATGGCTGGGTGATCGAACCGCAGATCGGCTACCGCGCACTGGTGGGCAAGGCCTTCACCCTGCAAGCGCAGGCGAGCATGGAGATCATCTCGGATCGCTTTGCCGATTACTATTTCACCGTCACCCCTGCCCAGAGCGCGGCGACGGGCCTTGCCCAATTCCGCGCCGATGGCGGGGTCAACCGGATCGGCACCACCGCGATCCTCGCCTATGATCTGGATCGCAATCCGCTGAACGGCGGGTGGAGCCTGACCGGGGTGGGCGGTGTTTCGCGCATCCTGGGCGACGGGGCGGACACGCCCTACACTGCCGTGCGCGGGCGGGCGACCCAGTTCATCGCCGGGGCAGGGGTCGCCTACACCTTCTGAAGGCCGGGGCGTTGGGGCGCTCTTGCCTTGGGTCGGCTTGCGCGCCATCACAGGCGGCAAGAGACGCGAGGGGAGACTATTCGATGCACCATTTTCGCAAAAGCCTGATGGCAGGCGTTGCCGCGCTGTGCGTCGCTGCGGCGCCGGCATGGGCCGAAACCGTGGCGATCCGCGCCGGGAGCGTCATCACCGATGCCGCAGGCGAGGCGAGCGGCCCGGCGACGATTATTGTCACCGATGGCAAGATCACCAGCATCACCCCCGGCCACGGTGCCGTAAAGGCCGACCGCGAGATTGATCTGAAGGCCAGGACCGTGCTGCCCGGCCTGATTGATCTGCACACCCACCTGACCGGCGATCCGGGCGGGGATTTCTGGAAGGAAGCGGTGGAGCCGGAAGAATGGGGCGTGGTCGTGGGCGCGAAGAATGCGCGGATCACTGCGCTTGCGGGCTTCACCACCGTGCGCGAGGCGGGCAGCGGCAAGGACACTGCCTTTGCCCTCAGGCGCGGCACCGCCGAAGGCCTCGTGCCCGGCCCGCGCATCGTCGCGGCAGGCCCGGCGCTGGCGATCATCGGCGGGCACGCTGACGTCAACGGCTTCCGTTCCGAGGTCAATGAACTGCTCGATTCGGGCTTTACCTGCACCGGCCCGGTCGAATGTGCGGCCAAAGTGCGGCTTGCCAGCCAGAACGGCAGCGACGTGATCAAGATCACCGCCACCGGCGGCGTGCTGAGCCAGCAGGGGCGCGGGCTTGAAGCGCATTTCACCCCTGAGGAAATGAAGGCGATTGCCGATACCGCCCATTCGCTCGGCTTGAAGGTCATGGCCCACGCCCACGGCGCACGCGGCATCCAGCAGGCGGCCGAGGCGGGGATCGATTCGATCGAGCACGGCACGTATCTGGATGAAGCGGCGGCCAAGGCGATGAAGGCCAGCGGCACGGTGCTGGTGCCGACGCTGATGGCGCTGGAGGGCGTCAGCGAAGGGCTCGGCAAGGGCGTTTACACCCCGGTGGTCGAAAACAAGATCCGTGCCGTCCAGCCGCTGATGAACTCGCTGGTCAGCCGTGCGCGCCAATATGGCGTCACGGTCGCCTTCGGCACGGACGCAGGCGTCTATCAGCATGGCCGCAATGCCGAAGAACTCGCCCTGATGAAGAAGCAGGGCATGACCGACCGCGAAGTGCTGGCCAGCGCGACGACCGTGGCGGCCAAGGTGCTGGGCATGGAAAGCCAGATCGGCCGCCTCGCGCCGGGCTATTCCGCCGATATCATCGCGGTCTCCGGCAACCCGCTGCGCGATGTGACGGTGCTGGAGAAGGTCGATTTCGTGATGGTGCGCGGGCGCGTAATCGAGTGAAGATCGGAACGCTCGTCCCTGATCGCCGCACGATCCTCGTCGCGGTCGCCATCGCGGTGGTCGCCATCGTGATCCTGCTCGCCATGGGCCGCTCGCCCGTCTGCGAATGCGGCTATGTCAGCTTGTGGCACGGGCAGATCAATGATGCGGGCAACAGCCAGCACATCACCGATTGGTACACCCCCAGCCACATCATCCACGGGATGATCTTCTACGCCTTTGGCTGGTGGCTGTTCGTGCGGCGCGGGATCGGCGGGGCCGGGGCGGCGCGCTGGGGCTTTCCGCTTGCCGTGCTGCTGGGGGCGGCGTGGGAGGGGGCGGAAAACACCCCCGTCGTCATCAACCGCTTCCGCGCGGGCACCGCCAATTTCGGCTATAGCGGCGATAGCGTGCTCAATTCGGGCGCGGATATCATCTGGATGAGCTTCGGCTTCTGGCTTGCCCTGCGCCTGCCGGTGAAGGTGACGGTGGCCCTCGCGCTGATCGGGGAACTGGTTGCAGGCTATGTGGTGCGCGACAATCTGACGCTGAATGTCATCATGCTGCTGGTGCCCGTGGACGCGATTGCCCAGTGGCAGGCAGCGGGCGGGGTGGCCTGAGCGCCGCACTGGACAGGCCCTGCGCCTTGTCCTAATCCGGGCCCATCCCCGGGGAGCCTGCTGGTCCGATAAGGATTGAGGCTGAGAGGGGCAGGTAAGCTCTGCCCGACCCGTCGAACCTGAACCGATTAGCATCGGCGGAGGGAGTGGGCTGGTCACTGTGCCATGACATCCCCGCTCCTTTCCGCCCATTGGAGAGAGAACGAGACATGGCCGACATCAATTCACCGGTAGAAATCGGCGTCACCACCGGGCCGATCCGCGGCAGCCGCAAGGTCTATGTGGGCGCGCGCACGGGCTCGGGCATCCGCGTCGCGATGCGCGAGATCGATCTGGAAGGCGGCGAGCCCTCCGTGCGCGTCTACGACACCTCCGGCCCCTATACCGACCCTGCCGCCCATATCGATATCAACGCCGGCCTTGCCCCCCTGCGCCGCGACTGGATTCTCGCCCGCGCGGACGTGGAGCAATATGATGGCCGCGAGGTGAAGCCCGAAGACAATGGCCGCCTCGGCCCTGACCGTTCGGGCGGCGTGGCGCAGTTCCCGAATACCGTGAAGCGCCCGCTGCGCGCCAAGGCCGGGATGAATGTCAGCCAGATGCACTATGCCCGCCGCGGCATCATCACGCCGGAAATGGAATATGTGGCCGAGCGCGAGAACCTCGGCCGCGAAATCGCTGCCGATCTGATCCGCGACGGCGAAAGCTGGGGCGCGGAAATCCCCGATGTCATCACGCCGGAATTCGTGCGGCAGGAGGTGGCACGGGGCCGCGCCATCATCCCCTCCAACATCAACCACCCCGAAAGCGAGCCGATGGCGATCGGGCGCAACTTCCTCGTCAAGATCAACGCCAATATCGGCAATTCCGCCGTGGCATCCGATGTGGCGAGCGAGGTCGACAAGATGGTCTGGGCGACCCGCTGGGGCGCGGACACGATCATGGACCTCTCCACCGGGCGCAACATCCACGACACCCGCGAATGGATCATCCGCAACAGCCCCGTCCCCATCGGCACCGTCCCCATCTATCAGGCGCTGGAGAAAGTGGGCGGCATCGCCGAAGAACTCACGTGGGAAATCTTCCGCGACACCCTGATCGAGCAGGCCGAACAGGGCGTTGACTACTTCACCATCCACGCGGGCGTCCGCCTGCCCTACATCCCGCTCACCGCCAAGCGCGTCACCGGGATCGTCAGCCGCGGCGGCTCGATCATGGCCAAGTGGTGCCTCGCCCACCACAAGGAGAGCTTCCTCTACGAACACTTCGACGAGATCACCGAGATCATGAAGGCCTATGACATCGCCTACTCCTTGGGAGATGGCCTGCGCCCCGGATCGATCCGCGACGCCAATGACGAAGCGCAATTCGCCGAACTCTACACCCTCGGAGAACTCACCAAGCGCGCCTGGGAGCAGGACGTGCAGGTGATGATCGAAGGCCCCGGCCACGTGCCGATGCACAAGATCAAGCAGAACATGGAAAAGCAGCTTGAGGCCTGCGGCGAGGCGCCGTTCTACACCTTGGGCCCGCTCGTCACCGATATCGCGCCGGGATACGACCACATCACCAGCGGCATCGGGGCGGCACAGATCGGGTGGTATGGCACCGCGATGCTCTGCTACGTCACCCCCAAGGAACACCTCGGTCTGCCTGACCGTGACGATGTGAAGGTGGGCGTAGTGACGTACAAACTCGCCGCCCACGCCGCTGACCTTGCCAAGGGGCACCCGGCAGCACAGGTCCGCGACGATGCGCTGTCCAAGGCCCGCTTCGAATTCCGCTGGCGCGACCAGTTCAACCTCAGCCTCGACCCCGAAACCGCCGAGCAATATCACGACCAGACGCTCCCGGCGGAAGGCGCCAAGTCAGCCCACTTCTGCTCCATGTGCGGGCCCAAGTTCTGCTCGATGAAGATCACGCAGGAAGTGCGCGATTTTGCCGCCAAGCAGAACGCCGGCATCGAAACCTTCGTCGCCTCCGAAGCCGAGGCGGAAGCGGGCATGGCGGAGATGAGCGAGAAGTTCCGCGAAGTCGGCAACCAGCTTTACGTGGGCGCCGGGGACCGCGAACACGACTAGGACCTGACCCTGCCCTCTCTCGGCATCGGGAGGGGGCGGGCAGAGGCCTCAGCCCTTCACCATCCCCACGGCGCAGGCGGCGGGGTGACGGGGCGGGTGAGATCGAACTCCACCCGGAACAGCCGTCCCTTGCGGCTGAGCTGATAGGTGTAGGTCGATCCGTCCACCTCGATGCGCCACACATTGGTGACCGAGGCGGCAAGGCCGCCTGCGCGGAACAGCGCGATGCTGTCTGCGTCCACCGCAAAGTCCTGCGCGCCCGCGCTGCCGGTTGCCTGCGTATCGCCGCCATACATGGTAACGGGATCGGCTGAGCCATCCTCATGACGGTGATCGTGCTTCAGCCTGAGGCCGCTATCGGTGCGGGTCACCAGCCAGGTGCGCGATCGGTCCCACGTGCCGTCTTCGGCCTGCACATGGAAGGGGATGGCCATACGGTCGGGTGCGCACTCACGGAAATCCACCACCATCGCCCGGCCCGCCATATCCGCGTCCGCCGGGTCGGTGGAGACGAGCCGTCCGGCATAGGCCTTGCCGCAATGCGCAGCGAGCCGCGCCATGAAGGCGCTTTGCGGGTCCGCCGCTGCCTTGTCCCCGGAGGGCGATACGCAGCCGCTCAGGATCATCGCCGGAGCGATCATGACAGCAAGGCGCACAAGGGCGCGGGCGGGAGCTTGGGTGCAGGTCATCGGTCAGGGGTGACGCAGATGCGCGCAAAAGGCAAATGGGGCAGGCCGTGCGCGAAGCGGCTGGCTGCCCCCCCTAACCCATCCCCACCAGCACCCGGTCCAGCGCCTGCAGGAACCGCGAGCGGTCCGCCTTCGAAAACGGCGCGTTTCCGCCTCCCACCCCGTCCATCCCGGCCCGCAAATCCGCCATGATCGCCCGCGTTGCTATCGCGCCGCCGATGCTGGCCGCTGTAAATTCCTCGCCATTGTGTTTCAGCACGCGGGCGCCTGCTTTCAGGCAGCGGTCGGCGAGCAGGATG
>JAGKSZ010000221.1 GCA_018991295.1 Porphyrobacter sp.
CGGGAACCGGCGCGGATCACAGCCCGACCATGATCCGCACGGCTTGCGGATCGGTGCCGCAGGCCGCGGCAATGCGCGAGCGGCATTCGGCAATCACGGCGTCGATCTCCCGCGCAGGGGGCGCAGAGGCGAGCGTTTCGGACGATACGCCCAGGGCTGCGGCAATCGCATCAAGCCGCTCGGGCAGGGGGCGGGCCTTGCCCTTTTCCCAGGCCCACACTGTCGGCTTGCTGACCCCAAGCGCGCCCGCCACATCGGCCAGCGTCAGCCCCGCTTCACGCCGCAGCCGGTTGAGCCGCGCGCCCAGTCCCTCACCCGGTCCGCTGATCGTGGAGGGCAGCGCGGGCGCGGGGCGTTCAAGGGTGCCGGGCACGCCGGGCGCAAAGCCCTGCAATTGCGCTGCCGCCAGCGCCGCTGCACCGAGCGGCCGGGCAAAGGCGCAGCCGTAAAGCCGCTCGGACCGCCACGCGACCGTTGCGACCACGGCTCCGGCTTCGGGCAGATCAAGCGCGAGCTGTTCGCCCTCGGCCAGCACCAGCCCGGTTTCCAGCAGCAGCCCGGCAGCAGAGATATTGTGGACGGTGACATTGGCCTCGCCCGCTCCGGCAAAGACGCCGCTGGTCTCCAGCCACAGGGCGCGGCGCGGGGCGCTGCGCTGATTGTCGGCAGGCAGGGGGGACTGATCGAGATGGGCCTTGATGGCCATGGGGAGAGGCTCCTTGCCCGGGATTGGGCAAGGGCGACAGTCCGGCTCCAGACGTTAAGGCGAAGTCACCGGGATTGGTTAATGCCGGTGGAATGCGCTACCTTTAAGTTAACAGGCCCGGCGCGGATCAGTCCTTGGCGTCGAGCCCATAGGCGGTGTGCAGCACGCGCACGGCGAGTTCGGTTTCGTCCTCGTCGATCATCACGCTGATCTTGATTTCGGACGTGCTGATCGCCTGGATGTTGATGCCGCGATCCGAAAGCGCGCGGAACATCGAGGAGGCGACCCCGGCGTGGCTCTTCATGCCGACACCAACGACGCTGATCTTGGCGATCTTGCTGTCGGTGATGATGCGGTTGAAGCCGATCGCATCGCGGCGGTCCTCCAGCAGGGCCTGCGCGCGGGCGAGATCGGACTGGGGGACGGTGAAGGTCACGTCGGTCTCGCCCTTGTCGCGGCCGACGTTCTGGATGATCATGTCGACATTGATCGAGGCAGCCGCCAGCGGCTCGAAGATGTTGGCCACCGCGCCGGGGCGGTCAGGCACGCGGGTGAGGATCACCTTGGCCTCGTTCTTGTCATGCGCGATGCCGGTTACAAGCTGGCGTTCCATTTCACCCTTCTCCACCAATTCGTCCATTTCCTCTTCGGAAACGATCATTGTCCCGGGCAGATCATCGGCGGGCGGAGCGCCTTCACCGATGAAGCTCGACAGGACCTGCACCCGCACCTTTTCCTTCATGGCAAGGCCGACGCTGCGGGTCTGGAGCACCTTGGCGCCCACGGAAGCAAGTTCGAGCATTTCCTCGTAAGTCACCGCCTTCTGCTTTTTCGCCTTGGCGACGATGCGCGGGTCGGTGGTGTAAACGCCGTCGACATCGGTGTAGATGTCGCAGCGATCCGCCTTGATCGCGGCGGCGACCGCGACTGCCGAAGTGTCCGAACCACCCCGGCCCAGCGTGGTGATGCGGCCATCTTCCGACAGGCCCTGAAAGCCCGGAATGACCGCAATCTCGCCCGCTTCCATCGAGGCGATCAGCGCTTCTGCATCGATCGATTCGACCCGCGCCTTGGCGTGGGCTTCGATGGTGTGGATCGGCAGCTGCCAGCCCAGCCAGCTGCGCGACTTGCAGCCCAGGGCTTGCAGGGTCAGCGCCAGCAGCCCGCTGGTCACCTGTTCCCCGCTGGCGACCACAACGTCATATTCCGCCGGATCATAGAGCGGATTGGCTTCGCGGCAGAAATTGACCAGCCGGTCAGTCTCGCCCGCCATGGCGCTGACCACCACCGCCACGCTATCGCCCCGCGCCGCCTGCGCGCGCACGATATTGGCGACGCGGCGGATGCGTTCCGTCCCCGCCATCGAGGTGCCGCCGAATTTCATCACAATGCGAGCCAAGGCGCCAAAGCTCCTGCTGGTGAGTGTTCGCGGCGGCTGTTAGAGCCTGTCCCCGCCAGTTGGAAGCATTATCATCGCATCAGGAAGTCCGCTGGACAGGAGTGGCGCGCAGCAGGGGCTGGGTGCCCCTGCAAGGGCCGCGACGAAGCCAGCGGGCTTCCTGATGCGACCCCACAGGGGCGGGCCGATTTTGACCCGGCGCAGCGTCCCTCGTCGGTCACTATGCTTCGGCATGGCTCCCTCCTCGCTCCTTGCGCTGGGCCAAAATCGGCTCCGTGCTAATGCTTCCAACTGGCGGGGACAGGC
Organism: Porphyrobacter sp.; assembly: GCA_018991295.1. Classification (GTDB taxonomy): domain Bacteria; phylum Pseudomonadota; class Alphaproteobacteria; order Sphingomonadales; family Sphingomonadaceae; genus Erythrobacter. The sequence goes on from JAGKSZ010000221.1 coordinate 2,412, forward strand.
TCTAGAGGGCGGATCATGGGAAACGCAAACGTATCGAATGTAACTATCCGCCCCGAGGAAGCCGATTTCTTCAGCAAGCTGGCGCGTGACTGGTGGAATCCGAAAGGGCCGATGGCGAGCCTGCATCAGGTGAACCCTGTGCGGCTCGCCTTCGTGCGCGACGCGATTGACGCGCATTGGCCGGGTGCTGCGCGCAGCGCCAAGCCGCTGGCGGGCAAATCGGCGCTTGATATCGGCTGCGGCGCGGGCCTGCTGTGCGAGCCCCTTGCGCGGCTCGGGGCGAGCGTGACGGGCGTCGATGCGGCGGCAGAGAATATCGCGGCCGCAAGCGCGCACGCCGAGGGGATGGGCCTCGATATCCGCTACATGGCGGGCGAGGTGGGGGCGCTCGATATCGGCACTTTCGATCTCGTCACGAGCGTCGAAGTGATCGAGCATGTCGCTGACAAGCCCGCCTTTTTGAAGGACGTGGCGGCGCGGCTGGCGCCTGATGGCCTGCTGGTGATGTCCACCCCCAATCGCACCGCGGCAAGCCGGGTGCTGCTGGTCGGCGCGGCGGAGGCGGTGGGCTATGTTCCCAAGGGCACGCACCACTGGGAGGATTTCGTCACTCCGGAAGAACTGGAAGCCCTGCTGGCGGAGGCAGGCCTGACGGTCACGGCAAAGCGCGGGATCGCGTGGCGCCCCGGCAAGGGACTGCACCTGTCGGACGATATGGCATTGAATTACATCCTGAGCGCGCGGCGGGCCTAGCGCGGTTGGCGGGCCATTCGGGATGTTTCACGTGAAACATCCCTTCTGCCCACCCGGCGGGGCTTCAGACCGGGGTCTGCTGGGGGTCAGCGGGGGGTCAGCGGGGGGTCTGAGCGGGTGCTGGGCGGGGGCTGGGCGTAGCCGGACGCCGGGTAGCTGCCAGGCGCGCGATCGCAGAGCGCCCCTGCAAGGGACTGCACCTGTCTTGCGACATGGCCCTCAATGACATTCTGAGCGCGCGGCGGGCGTAACCCAATTCCCGTTCGTGCTGAGCTTGTCGAAGCACCGTTCTTCACTGCGAATTGCGTGCGAGCCTCAAGAAAAGCGGTCGTTGACGCTGCGCGTCAGCTGCGCTTCCGACACGCTCTGCACGAATGGCTTTATGGACACGCCCGCCCCTTCAGCGGCCCGTCGCTGAACACGCCCGCCACGCCTGCCGCCCTGAGCATCCCGGCGAGTTTCACATCTCCGCAGCCCCGGCCCTTGGGATCATCGCCCATCCGCAGCATGGCGGGCAGGAATTCGTTCTCCGGCCTGACGGTCCATGCGTGCACCGCCAGCCCGGCCGCCTTCGCATCGGCGACCAGCGATGTGGCCGCGCCATCCGGCCCCAGCACCAGCGCGATATGCGCGCCCACCGCATCGGCATATTTCGCCACTTCGACCAGCCCCGTGGGCGTCACCATTTCGGCATAGCGCATCGCGGGTTCATCGGCCGGGCCATCCTCGGGCTTGACCAGCTGCACCAGCCTGAACCCGCCTCCGCGTGCCTTCAGTCGCTGCAAGGGCGCGATCTCGAAGCTCTGGATGAACACCGGATCAGCCGGCGTGATCCCCAGCTGGCGGAATTCGCGCAGCAGCAGATCGACCATGTCGATCCCGGCGTTCTGGAGCAGGAAGGTGGGGTGCTTCAATTCGGGATAGAGGCCGATGCGCCGCCCTGTCTCGGCCTCTTTGGCGCGCACCAGCTTCACGATGTCGGCCAGCGTGGGCACCTGATACAGCCCGTCAAACTGCGCATTGGCGGGGCGCAGCGAAGGGATGCGTTCCTTGGCACGCAGGGTGCGCAGTTCGGCAAGGGTGAAGTCCTCGGCAAACCACCCGGCGATACGCTGGCCATCAATGGTCTTTTCGCGGCGCCGATCCTCGAATTCCTCGCGGCTTGCCACATCGGTGGTGCCCGAAAGTTCGTTTTCGTGGCGCGAGACCAGCACCAGATCCTTGGTGGCGACCAGATCGGGCTCGATATAGTCCGCCCCCTGATGGATCGCGCGTTCATAGGCGGCAAGCGTGTGTTCGGGCCGTTCGGCGCTGGCACCGCGATGGGCGATAATCAGCAGATCGCTCCCTTGCGCGGCAGCGGGGCTTGTCGCCAGCAGCAGCGCAGCAAGCAGCAGGGCAGGCTTAATCATGCAATGCTCCAATCGCGGCACGCGCAGCGGCGAGCCGTTCGTCTCCCGGCCCGGCAATCCGCACAAACGGCACGCGGGCATCGATCAGCACCTGCTCCACGATTGCGGCAAAGCGGTGACGGTCATCGGCATCGGCAAAGAAACGGGTGCCATCATTGATCCACGGCAGATCGGGTTCGAGCAGGAGGTAAAGGTCCGCCCTTGGCGCGGCCATCAATTCGGCAGGCCGCTCGCCCAGCAGCATTTCGCACCACGCCGCTGTCATCAGCGCATCGGTATCCGCGATCAGCAGCGGCCCGGCATAGGGCGCGGCGGCGGCGATCATCGCGGACTGCGCCCGGCCGATCAGCAGCAGATCATCAAGGGTCAGCGGGTCTTTGTACACCTCGCAATGGCTGCGGCCATATTCGCCCACCGTCAGCGCGCCGGTTTCGCGTGCGAGCAGCGCGGCCATTGTGGTCTTGCCGGTGCTTTCGGCCCCGTGGAGGCAGATGGTGCGGCGGTAATGGGACTGCACGGGCGCGGGGAGGTAGGCCCAGTGCGCCGCCGGATCGGCGCGCACTGCGCTTGCCGAAAGGCCCGCGACCGGATCATCGGCAAGGCCCAGCACCCGCCCCCCCAGCGGCACGAACAACCCCCCCCCCCGCCGCGCCCACCGCCCGCCCCAACCCCCACCTCCAAACAGATAATCCCTGGGAT
>JAGKSZ010000222.1 GCA_018991295.1 Porphyrobacter sp.
CATAGGCGATCTTGTCGCCCGGGGGGGAAAGGCTGATGTCGGTCCCGTCCGGGCGGGCGCCGAAATTGATCGCGTCCTGATCGGTCACCTCCTCGGCGGCGGCGCTCACGGCGCAGGCAGCGGCAAGGATGCTGCCTGCCAGCAACACGGCTCGGCAGCGCAGGGGTGACGTAAAGGCGAGGGACATGGCGGCTCCGGATCGTCTGCGACTCTGGCGAGACTAGCGGTCAGGTGCTGCCGTTCAAGCCCTGCTGTGCAGATAATCGCGCCGGAAGTCGCTGGCGAAGCTGGCAAATTGCCCGGCGGCGATGGCGTCGCGCATCCCTTGCATCAACGCCTGATAGAAGCTGAGATTGTGTTCTGTCACCAGCATCGCCCCCAGCATTTCGCCCGATTTGACGAGGTGGTGGATATAGGCGCGGCTGTAAGTGGTGCACACCGGACACCGGCAGCGATCATCGAGCGGCCCGGTATCCTCGGCAAAGCGGGCATTGCGCAGGTTGAGCGGGCCGTTCCACGTGAAGGCCTGCCCGTTGCGGCCCGAACGCGTCGGCAGCACGCAATCGAACATGTCGATCCCGCGCTCCACCGCGCCCACCAGATCATCGGGCTTGCCCACGCCCATCAGATAGCGCGGCCGATCAGCCGGGAGCATATCGGGCGCATAATCGAGCACGCCGAACATCGCTTCCTGCCCTTCGCCCACGGCAAGGCCGCCCACGGCATAGCCATCGAAGCCGATATCGGTCAGCGCATCGGCGCTGATGCGGCGCAGGTCTTCGTGGAGTGCGCCTTGCTGGATGCCGAACAGGGCGGCGCGGGCGGCGTGATCTTCGCCGCTGTCGAAGCCTTCACGGCTGCGCCTTGCCCAGCGCATCGAAAGCTCCATGCTGGCGGCGATCTCGTCCCGCGGGCGATCAGCACGAGGGCATTCGTCGAAGGCCATGACAATGTCCGAACCGAGCAGACGCTGGATTTCCATGCTGCGTTCGGGGCTGAGCATATGCTTGCTGCCATCAAGGTGGCTGCGGAATTCGACGCCCTGTTCGGTCAGCTTGCGCAATTCCGAAAGGCTCATCACCTGATAGCCGCCGCTGTCGGTCAGGATCGGGCGGTCCCAGTTCATGAAGCGGTGCAGGCCGCCAAGCCGCGCCACGCGCTCGGCACCGGGGCGCAGCATCAGGTGATAGGTGTTGCCAAGGATGATGTCCGCGCCGGTCTGGCGCACGGCTTCGGGCTTCATCGCCTTGACCGTGGCAGCCGTGCCCACGGGCATGAAGGCCGGCGTGCGGATTTCGCCGCGCTGCATGGCGATTGTGCCGGTGCGCGCCTTGCCTGAGGTCGCGTGGAGGGTGAAGGAGAAGCGCGGGGCTGTCATTGCCGGGCCGCCCTAGCGCCGCCGCGCGGCGGTGTCACGCCTCGGGCGCAGATACGCAAAAGGGGCAGGGAAACGTGCCTCGTGTTCCCTGCCCCTTCGCATATGTTCTCAAGCGGTTGGCTTAGAACTTGTAGAGCACACCCACAGTGGCGCGGGTGGAATCAAACGCGATGGTGTCGATCCCGGCGCGGAAAGCGATGGGGCTGTCACCAAGGCCGAATTCGACGCCGGCACCAACGAGGTAATCGCCGTCGGTATCGTCAGCGCCCGCCGGGGCGCCGGGGACGAGGCGGCGCAGGTCGAAATCGACTTCCTGATAACCGCCGCGGACATAGACCTTGCCGGTCTGGCCAACGCGCACACCGGCGCGGGCGGCGATGCCGTATTCGCTGTCGATCGCGCCGTCACCGATGTTGTAGTTGCCTTCGGCGCCGACGAAGAAGGTCTTGCCGACCGGCACATCGACCCCGGCGACCACGCCATAGATGCCGCCATCGTCATTGGGCAGGCCGATGCCGAGATCGTGGATACCGGCGGTTGCGCCGACATAGGTTTCCACCTTCGGGTCGCTGTTGCTCTGCGCGTGTGCGGCTGCGGGGAGAGCCATCGCACCAAGCGCTGCCAGCGCGGTGTAAGTGATCTTGTTCATGAGGATGTTTCCTTTGCTTGACCCTGCCGCAGGGGGTGCGGCGGGATGGGCAGGAGATAGGAATCAGCCACTTGCCACGCAATGAACGAATAATCAGGTTTCCGTTCATGTCCGTTCATCGGTGCATTGCATCCGACAGACGCTCGCCCGCATCAGACAGACGTCATTCGCGCAGCCGCCATCCCGTCCGGAAAATCACTGCGATGATAATCGTGCAGGTCGCCAGAAAGCCCAGCGTCAGTCCAAGCGAGACAGCAATCGGCACATCCGAAGTCCCGTAAAAGGAATAGCGCAGCCCACTCACCAGGAAAGCAATCGGGTTAGCCAGCGCAATCGCATCCCAGGGCGCGGGCAAATCGCGGATCGAATAGAACGTGCCGCCCAGAAAGGTCAGCGGGGTCAGGATCAGCATCGGGATGATGCCGAGTTTTTCGAACGAATCCGCCCAGATGCCAAGGATGAACCCGAACAGCGCAAAGCTTGCCGCCACCATCATGATGTAAACCGCCGCCAGCAGCGGGTGCGCGATCTCGTAATCGACGAAAAGCCGCGCCGTGCCGAGGATGATCGCGGCAAGGATCAGGCCTTTGGTGGCCGCCGCCCCGACAAAGCCCGCGAGCGTTTCGGCCACACCCACAGGGGCGGACAGCAGTTCATAGATCGTGCCGGTGAAGCGCGGCATATAGATGCCGAAACTGGCGTTGCTGGTGGTCTCGCCCAGCAGGGTCAGCATCAGCAGGCCGGGGATTATGAAGGCCCCGTAAGGCACCCCGCCCACCGGCTCCATCCGCGCCCCGATCACGCTGCCGAACACCACGAAATAGAGCGAGGTCGTCAGCACCGGCGACAGGATTGATTGAAAGGCGGTGCGAAAGGCGCGGGCCATTTCGCGGCGGTAAATCGCAGCTGCGCTGCGCAGATTGAAATGCATCACGCCGCCTCCTGCGCATCGCCCAGCAGGCCGACGAAGATGTCCTCAAGCGAGCTGTCGTGAATGTCGAGGCTGGTGAATTCCACCCCGGCGCGGGTCAGGGCCTGTGTAAGCTGGGCAACCTCGGCCCTGCCCCTGCCCTCGCCATTTCCGCCGCGATAGGTGAGGCGCGTGCCGCCTTGCGACAGTTCAAGCGCAAAGCCCGCCAGCGCAGGCGGAAGGGCTGCCAGCGGCGCTGCCAGTTCCATCACCGCTTCGGTGGTGCCCAACCGCTCCATCATCGCGCGCTTTTCATCGACCATGCGGATACGTCCGCGCTGGATGATGCCGACACGGTCGGCCATTTCCTCGGCTTCTTCAATGTAATGGGTGGTGAGGATGATGGTCACCCCGCGCTCCTTCAGCGCGGCGATCTGCTGCCACATGTCCTTGCGCAGTTCCACGTCCACCCCGGCTGTGGGTTCATCGAGGAACAAGAGCTCGGGTTCATGCGCCAATGCCTTGGCAATCAGCACACGGCGCTTCATGCCCCCTGACAGGGCGCGGATCTGCGCGTCCCGTTTGTCCCATAGCGAAAGGCTGCGCAGGATGTCTTCGATCTGGGCAGCATTGCGCGGCTTGCCGAACAGCCCTTGCGAATAGCTAACCGCACGCTCGACCGTTTCGAACATGTCGGTCGCCAGTTCCTGCGGCACCAGCCCGATCCGCGCGCGGGCCCGGCGCCAGTCACGGGCAAGATCATGGCCGAAAGCGTGGATCGTCCCGCCCGATGGCCGCACCAGCCCGCACACCGCGCCGATCAGCGTGGTCTTGCCCGCCCCGTTCGGCCCGAGCAGCGCGAAAATTTCGCCTTTGCGGATATCGAGATCGACCGAGTCCAGCGCGCGCGGCCCATTCCGGTAAGTCTTGGTCAAGCCGCGGATCGAAAGGATGGGCTCGGTCATGGCCTGAGCGTTACGGGAGCAGCAGCGAGGAGTCACCATAGGAATAAAAGCGGTATTCATTGGCGAGGGCGTGGGCATAGGCCGCCATCATCC
>JAGKSZ010000223.1 GCA_018991295.1 Porphyrobacter sp.
GTTGAAGCCCATGTGCGCGGTCAGGTCCGGCGTGTTCTGGAACACCCGCTGGCTCGCCACGTCGCGGCCGAAATTGTCGATGAAGGTGTTGAACTGCGCATCGATGTAGCCGAGCGACCAGTTGATCGAGAAGCGGCTGCCCTGGCCCGCGAAGTCCTTGCCGACCAGCGCCGTGCCCTCGAACTCGACGCCGTTGATGTCGGCGCTCGCCGCGTTCGAGGTGATGCCGATGAAGGTGTCGTTGATCCCGTCGCCATTGCTGTCGAAGCCGACCGATCCCGGGATCTGCACATTCTTGTACTGGCCGAGGAAGCCCGCGAGGCGGATGTTGAGGCGGTTGTCGAGCAGCGAGGCTTTCCAGCCCGCTTCGTAGCTGTCGACCGTCTCCGGCTCGAAGGACATGAAGTCGAAGATTTCCTGCGGCGTGCAGGCTCCGCCGCGGGCATTGCGGCAGGCGGTGGTCTGGCCGCGCGGGTCGAAGCCGCCGCCCTTGAAGCCCTGCGAATAGGTCAGGTAGAAATTGTGATCGGCATTGGGCTGGTAGCTGATCGAGGCGCGCGGGTTGAAGTCCTCGAAGGTGGCGCTGCCGTTGAAGTTGCTGGTGACCGCGATCGGCACGCCCGCCCCGTTGAACAGGTTCGAGAAGCCGCCCGCGAAGCTGGTGCGCAGCACCCGGCTGGTCCGCTTGTCGCTGGTGTAGCGTCCGCCGAGCGAGAGGCTGAGCTGGTCGGTGAGCTTGTAGGTGAAGTCGCCGAAGACCGACCAGGTGTCGGTGTTGACGTCGCCCAGCGTCTGCGCGGTGAAGCCCGGCACCCCGATCAGCGCGCCGGTGGTGAAGAGCGCCACGTCGAAGGCGGTGAAGGCGTTGGCGTTCAGGTAGTAGAAGCCGAGCACGCCCGACAGCCGCTCGCCCTCGTAGAGCAGCTGGAGTTCCTGGCTGAACTGGTCGTTGTTGTAGATCGCCGGCACGTCGACATCGACCGCGGGCAGGCTGTCGAAGTCGATCGGGGTGGTCGACTTGTCCTCGCGATAGGCGGTGATCGACTTGATGGTGAGGGTGTCGGTCAGCTCGATCGCGACGTTGAGCGCGCCGCCATAGGCCTCGACCTTCTGGTCGGTGATGTTGAGGCCCGCGCGGGTGTCGAACACGTTGCCCAGCACCGGCGCGCGGCTGACGAGACTCGGGATGAGGCGGTGGCCCTGGCGCGGCTCGCTGTTGTCGACGAGGTAGTCGCCGGTCAGCCGCACCGCGACACGCCCGCTGTTGAACTCCACCGTGCCGCGCGCGGCCCAGATGTCCTTGTTGTAGTTCTCGGTGCCGAGCGTGAGATTGCGCCCGAAGCCCCCGCGCGAGAGCCGCGCGCCGGTCGCGCCGATCTTCAGGCTGTCGGTGACGGGGGTGGAGGCGGTGACGATCAGGTCGGCCTGGTCGAAGGAGCCGTAGGTGCCGCGGATCTTGAGCCGCGTCTCGTCGGGCAGAGCCGCGGTCACGTACTTGATCGCGCCGCCGATGGTGTTGCGCCCGTAGAGCGTGCCCTGCGGCCCGCGCAGCACCTCGATGCGCTCGACATCGTAGATGTCGAGCACCGCGGCCTGCGGGCGGTTGAGGTAGACGTCATCGACATAAAGGCCGACGCCCGCTTCGAAGCCTGCGACCGGATCCTGCTGGCCGACGCCGCGGATGAAGGCGGTGAGCGTGGTGTTGGTGCCGCGGCTGACCTCAAGCGTGATGTTGGGCACCTGCTGGGCGACCGCGACGATATCCTGCACGCCCTGCTTGACCAGTTCATCGCCCGACAAGGCCGTGACCGAAAGCGGCACATCGATCAGGCGTTCCTCGCGGCGGCGGGCGGTGACGTAGATCGTGCCTTCGTCCTGTGCGGCAGCAGCAGCGGCTTCGGCGGCAGCATCGGCCGCGCTGTCCTGCGCCATGGCGGGCGCGGCAAAGGTGACAAGTCCGGCCGCGCCGGCAAGCAGCAACGCACGGGTGCAAAGCATGGTGTTCATCGGGTGGTATCCTCTCCTGGCCCTCTTATCGGCACATCATTATTGAAAGTTGAACCACCTTTCAAGTTTAGACTTGTGCGCTGGCCTTGTGCGGCCTACCGAAAGCGTGGAGGGAGTAGCTGATGGGCAACAGTCCGGGCACCGCGACCATAGTCGAAGACGCCAAGACCCCGCGTACCGAACGCGGGCGGCGGACCTTGCGCAAGCTGCTCGATGCAGCGGCAGAGGAATTCGGCGAGAAGGGCTTTCACGAAGCTTCGGTCAGCTCGATCACGCGCCGCGCCGGCATGGCGCTGGGCAGCTTCTACACCTATTTCGACAGCAAGGACGCCCTGTTCCGCGCACTGGTGGCCGACATGAGCGAGAAGGTGCGCACCAGCGCGCGTTCGGCGCTGCATGACGGCATGGGCGCGCTGGAGATCGAACGCGCGGCGCTGGCGGCGTTCCTGCGCTTTGCCGCCGAACACAAGGAAATCTACCGCATCATCGACGAGGCCGAATTCGTCGATCCGGCCAGTTACCGCGAACATTACGAAACCATCGCCGCACGCATCGCAGACCGCCTGAAGGCGGGGGCCGAAAAGGGCGAGCTGCGCAATGGGCTGGGCGAGCTGGAAGCCTGGGCGCTGATGGGGATGAACGTGTTTGTCGGCCTGCGCTATGTCGTATGGGCCGACGGTGAAAGGCTGAGCCCGGACGAAGTGGCCGCCGGGGTCAACCGTCTGCTGGCGCAGGGCGTGGCGCGGCGCTAGAGCCGCAGGCATGATCCTTGCCATTCACGCCATTCCCGAGGCTGACCGCCTTGCCGCCATCCATGATCGCATCGCCCTTCTGGAATGGCGTGACGGGCGCGAGACGGCAGGCGCAGTGGCGCGTGCGGTAAAGCGCAACGAACAGGCCGCGATGAACTCCACCGCCGGGCGGTCCTTGCAGGATGAAGTGTCGCGCATCCTGTGGGATCATCCCGTGATCCGTGCCGCTGCCCAGCCGCGCCGCTTTTCGCCGCTGCTGATCAGCCGCACGGGCGAAGGCGGCGGCTACGGCGCGCATGTCGATAATGCGCTGATGGGGCAGGGCGAGCGGCGGCAACGCACGGACCTGTCCTTCACGCTGTTCCTCACCCCTCCGCAAGATTACGAGGGCGGCGAGCTGGTGATCCACGCCGCCGGGGTCACGCAATCGGTCAAGGGCGAGGCGGGGCACATGGTGCTCTACCCATCGGGCAGCATCCACGAAGTCCGGCCCGTCACGCAGGGCACGCGGATCGTGTGCGTGGGCTGGATCGAAAGCATGGTGGCCGATGCGGCCTGCCGCGAAATGCTGTTCGATCTGGAGAACCTGCGCGCCAGCTTGCGCGCTCAGCTGCCCGCCCAATCGGCCGAACTGCTGACGCTCGACAAGACCATCGCCAATCTATTGCGGATGTGGGCGCGGCCCTGACGCCGGTTTCGCGGCGGCTTTCTTGCCCTTGAGGGTGAAGAGGATGATCAGGCTCACCCCGATCACGCTGGGCCCGGCCCAGATCGCGGGATTGAAGACGTGTTCGGGCACCAGCCGGATCAGCCCGACCGAAAGGAAGGCGGTATAGGCCGAAATCCCCATGCCGATCAGGGCGCGGAAATGCTCTGCGATATGGGTTCCTTTGGGAAAATCCGCGCTGCGCCAGATGTAGCGTTGCTGGATCAGCATCGAGACGATCCCGATGAACGCCACCAGCACCATCAGCGGATGGCCCACGCCCCAGCCGTAAATCCCGCACCACGCGCCGGTTGCCACCACCGCGGCAATCACCGACTGATAGCGGACACTTCGCAAGGCGCGGCGGTTGCGGCTGTGCTTCACCACGGCAAGGCCATAGTCGACAAAACCGATGGTGAGCGTGCCGAGGTAGAGCATCATCCACCCGAACAACCCGTCAAACAAGGCGCGGTCGGTCACTTCGGGATGGCGCGCTTCCGGCCCGTAAAGCGACAGGAAGGCCATGGCGATCGCCAGCGCGCCGGCACCCAGGAAGCCATAGCAGGCCGCACGGCCCCACTTGCGGTGCCGCGTTGCGCCCTTCTTCGTGACAATCGGCCCCCAGAATGCGGTCAGCCCCACCGTTCCGGTGATGACATGGGCAACAACAAGGGCCTCGAACAGCGCCATGCCCATGTGCATGACACAATAAGTGTCAGGTTCCTAGGTCACTTTGGTCCCTTGCGGCGCGCTCACCGCACCCGCGAAGGTGCGACCAGCACGGCGTTGGCGATCAGCAGGTCGAGCCCTTCGAGATAGGCGCGGGTTGCAGGATCATGGGCAAAGCCGACCACCAGTCCGCGCCCCTGCGGCTGCGCCATCAGATAGGGCTTGTAGGCCAGCTGCCTGCGGTTTTCATCCCACACATAGCCGCTGGCAATGAGGTTTCCGGACGCGGCAAAGCGCATCACGTTCACGCCCTTGTCGCGGCCTACGGGGGTGAAGATCTGCGTTCCTGTCGCCAGCACCACCGCGCCATTATCGTAACCGGCGGAAAGAAAATGGTCAGGCTCGCCCACCACGTTCAGCAGCGCGCCTGGCAGGGTATCGGGCAGGGCTGCCTGATCCTTGATCGCCTCGCGATATTCGGCATCGCTGGTGATGGCGATGGCTTCGGCAAGGCTGCCCTTGGCGTCCTTGGCCTCGGCCGGATCGCGGCCCAGCGCCGCCTCGCGCTTGACCGCGAGCAGCGGATTGTCCCCGCCGCTGAAGGTTTCAAGACTGTCACCGATCGCCACCAGCACCCCGCCGCGCTGGACGAAACTGCGCAAGTTGCGCTGCCCGGCATCGCCCAGCTGCGCGGCCGGATCGCCTTCGGGAACCAGCACAACATCGTAATCCGAAAGGTCGGCCCGGCCGAGGCGCGCGGTGCGGATCGGTGTCACCGGCAGGCCGATGCGCTGTTCGAGCACATAGCGCAGCGCGCCTGCCGAAAGCTGCGAGATGCCGCCATCCCACGCCACCGCCACGCGCGGCAGGGTGAGGCGCACGAAGTGATCGCTGCCAAGGTTGGGGCCGCTGTCCACCCAGCCGCTGTCCATTGCCACGGTGCTGGCGCCGACTTCGCGGGCGAGTTCGGCAAGGCGCGCCATCTTTTCAGGGCTGTTGCTGCCCGCAGGAAAGACCACAGTGCCGCGCGGGAAGCTGCGCCCGGCGGTGGTGAAGGCCTTGTCGGTGACGCGGCCATCGATCCCCTCGCGCAAGGCCAGCGTCACCAGCCGCGCCTGTCCGCTGTCGGTCCACGGCACGGCGATGGCGAAAGTTCCGCTGCCTTCCGCCTTGGGCGCAATCGGCGCATCCGGGCTCAGCGCATCGCCGCCAGCCACCGCGTTGCACAGGCTCACATCGACCCCTGCCATCGGGCCCACCGCCCATGCGGTCACATCGTAAAGTTCATGCGGCAGATCGGCCGAGCGGCGGCGTTCCTGTTCGGCGAGGAAATCGGGCGGCAGCGGGGTGTCGCGGTCCAGCAGGCTGCGGATCAGGCGCGCGGCAGGCTGGGCCTGCGGTACGGCAAGATAGCCTTCGGGATAGGACTTGCCGCAGACCGTGGCAGCCCCGTCGCGGCGCAGCACGGTGATGCCTTGCGCAGCGAGGCGGCGGCCCAGCCGTTCGGCATTCCAGCGGCGCTTGCCAAGATCGATGACATAGGTGCCCTTGCCCGCAGCACCGCTGGCATTGCCGGCGCGGTAGGCGGCAAAATCGGACAGGAACCGGGCCGGATTGTCGGCCACAGCGGCAGCGGTGGCAAGGCTGGCGGTGAAGTGGTTTTCGACGCCCTTGGCATAGGTCAGCTCGGTCCCGTCGCGCCGTTTCCACACCAGCCCGCGTGACGATGCCTGTTCATAGGTGCTGCCGATCGCCCCTTGATGCGCGTTCCAGGTATCGCCGTAGCCGGGGTAGAACAGGTCAAAGACTTCGCGGGTGAAATAGGGCTCGCCCCGCGCATCGAAGGCCGCAGCGTTGTAACGCCCGATCAGTTCATAGGCGCGGATCTGTGCCGGTGTCAGGTTGGGGCTGAAGGGCTGGGCGGCGGGAGAGAAGAAATAGCTCTCGTCCCCGCCCATTTCGTGCAGGTCCACCACCACCACCGGGTTCCAGTTGCGGATCGCGGCCACCTTGCCGCGGGTTTCGGGCTGGGACAGGGTGAACCAGTCGCGGTTGAGATCGAACATGTAATGGTTCACGCGGCCAGATGGCCATGGCTCGTCATGTTCGGCGGCCTGCCGGTCGGCATCGGGGACGATCCCGGTCGCGGCAAGGAAGTTGTTCACGAACCGCGCCCGCCCGTCGGGGTTCTGCATCGGATCGATGACGACAATCGTGTTCGCCATGATCTTGGCCGCCTTGGGATCATCCCTTGCGGCGAGCAGATGGTAGGCGGTCATCAGTGCGGCATCGGTCGAGGAGATTTCGTTGCCGTGGACCCCATAGGCAAGCCAGGTGACCGGCAGCGCGCTGCCATTGCCGGCGCGACCGGCAGCGATGGTTGCCATGTCGGCCCGGATCGCATCGAGCCTTGCCATGTTGGCAGGGGCCGTGAGCACCAGATAGTAAAGCGGGCGGCCTTCCCAGCTGGTGGCATATTGCACCAGCCTGGCCCGGTCGGGCGCGGCGTCGGCCAGCGCCTTCAGATAGGCATAGGCCTGATCGGGCGAGGTGATCCGTGCGCCCGGCGCATGGCCGACCGTGGCGGTAAGGGTGGGGACCGCAGGATCGAAGGACCCTTGCACAAAAGATTGTGCCGCCACCGGCTGGGCGGCGCCCGCCGCCATCACAACCGCCACAAGAATGAGGCCGCCGATCCGAAGAACGGC
>JAGKSZ010000022.1 GCA_018991295.1 Porphyrobacter sp.
GGCCTGTTCGAGGCGCGGCGCGAAACGCTGATCCTGTTCGGCATCGGGGTGCTGGCCGCGCTGGCGGGTGCGTGTGTGTGGCTGCGCCCGCCAGTGATCGCCCCTGCCGAGGAAGGCCGCCGCCTGATCGATTCGATCGGCTGGGCGGCGATCCTGCCGCAGATGCTCGCCGCGCTGGGCGCAGTCTTTGCAGCGGCAGGCGTGGGCGAGATCATTGGCGGGCTGGCAGGCGGCATCATCCCCGAAGGCTCGGTGTTCCTGACCGTGGTGGTTTTCGCTGCCGGGATGGCGGGTTTCACGATGATCATGGGCAACGCCTTTGCCGCCTTCCCGGTGATGGCCGCTGCAATCGGCATCCCGCTGCTGATCGGGCAATATGGCGGCAATCCGGCGGTGATCGGCGCGGTCGGGATGCTCGCAGGCTTCTGCGGCACGCTGCTCACGCCGATGGCGGCCAATTTCAACATCGTGCCCGCCGCGCTGCTCGAACTGAAGGACCAGAACGCGGTGATCCGCCAGCAGATCGGCACGGCGGTGCCCCTGTGGGCGTGCAACGTGCTGATCATCTATGTGGGGGCCTTCTGGCTGTGGAACTGAACGAGGATACCGCCCGCCGCTTTGCGGGGATTGCGCTCGGCCATGTGACCCGCGCCTTCCCTTACAAGGACGATCACGTCTTCACCGGCCCCGATGACCTGCGCCTGCCGCAAGCGGCGCATCCGGTGTTTTTCGGCAGCTTCGACTGGCATTCCTGCGTCCACGGCTGGTGGACCCTGCTGACGCTCAGGCGGCTTTACCCGCAAATGCCCGAGGCGGCGCAGATCGAAGCATTGGCCGATACGACCTTCACCCAAGCGAAGCTCGCGGTGGAGCTGGCCTATCTGGACCGGCCCTTGGCCCGAGGGTTCGAGCGGCCCTATGGCTGGGGCTGGCTGATGTATCTCCACCACGAGGCTGCACGCCATGACGATGCGCCGTGGGCCGAGCGGCTTGAACCGCTCGCCCGTGCCTTTGCCGCAGGCTTGCGCGATTACCTCAAGATCCTCACCTATCCGATCACGGTCGGCACGCACTTCAACACCGCTTTTGCACTGGTGCTGGCGCGGCGCTGGGCGCTGGACCGCGATCCCGATCTGGTGGTGCTGATCGACGATTGGGCATCACGCGCCTTCGCCCACCACCGCGACTATGCCGGATGGGAGCCGGGGGGCGATGAATTCCTCTCCCCCGTGCTCACTGCCGCGCTGCTGATGAGCGAGGTGATGCCGCATCTGGCCTTTGCCCCGTGGTTTGAGGCGTTGGTGGAGGCGAACGGCTGGCTGCTGCGCGAATGCCGCCCTGTCACCGTGTCGGACCGCAGCGATGGCAAGATCGCGCATCTTGATGGCCTCAACCTCAGCCGTGCATGGTGCCTCAGCGATATCGCCCGCGCCTTGGGGCGCAGCGAGGCTTCAGACCCGCTGATGCGCCTTGCCAACCTGCACCTTGCCGCCGCCATGCCGCACGTTGCGGGCGATTATATGGGCGAACACTGGCTGGCGAGCTTTGCGCTGCTGGCGCTGGTGCCCAAAGCCCCGGCGTAAGGTCTTGACGGGCGCGGCAAGTTGACCGCGCCCCTGCGTCTGTTAGCCTCCCCTGTAACAAGCCCTGTCAAACGGGGCGGCAAAAGGGGAGGGAACCTTGCGCCAATTGCAGGGAATGGATGCGTCCTTCGTGGCGCTCGAAACGCGCAATTCGCCGATGCATATCGGCTCGATCCTTGTCTATAATCCTGAAACTGCGCCCGGCAGCTTCGTGCGCTTCAAGGACATCCTGCAATTCATCGGGCAGCGCGCGCAATTGAGCCGCACCATGCGCCAGCGGCTGGTGCGGGTGCCCTTTGATCTGGATTATCCGTACTGGGTGGAAGACCCGGATTTCGATCTTGAATATCACGTCCGGCACGTCGCCCTACCCAAGCCCGGCGATTGGCGGCAGCTGTGCATTCAGGCGGCGCGGATCTTTGCCCGGCCATTGGATCTTGATCGCCCGCCATGGGAGTTCACCTTGGTCGAAGGGCTGGATAACGTCCCGGGCGTTGCCCCCGGCAGCTTCGCGATGGTCACCAAGGTCCACCATGCCGCGATTGACGGGATGAGCGGGATCGATCTGATGGAGGCGCTGCATACCCTCAGCCCCAATGATCCGCCCCCCTCCAAGCCCGACAATTGGAAGCCCGAACGCATCCCCAACCCCATAGAATTGCTGGGCAAAAGCTATTTCAACGCAGTCACCAATCCGCTGAAACAGCTGGAAGTTGCCGCCAAGGCTGCGCCGGGGCTGGCGAAGGCCATCAAAGGTCTGGTGGTCAAGGATTTCACCGTCAGCGCCGATATGCTGGCGCCCAAATCGCGCTTCAACCGCGCCATTTCCCCGCACCGCGTGGTCGAGGGGCGCAGCTTCAAGCTCGCGGACATCAAGGCGATCCGGGCGCTGGCCGATGGCGCGAAGGTCAATGACGTGTTCCTCGCGATCATCGGCGGGGCTATGCGGCGCTATCTGCTCGCCAAGGACGATCTGCCCAAGAAAACGCTGACCGCGATGGCCCCGATCTCGGTGCGTTCGACCGGCGAGAAAGGCGACATGGGCAATCAGGTCGCCGCGATGATCGCGCCCCTGGGCACCCATATCGAAGACCCGGCCGAGCGGCTCGCCTTTGTCTATTCGCAGACCGCCAATTCCAAGGCGATGTCCGATGCCATCGGTGCGCGCAACATGACCGAAATGAGCAAGGTTTCCCCGGCCCTGTTCATGGCGCTGGGCGCGCAGCTCTATACCCGTCTCGGCCTTGCCAATCGCGGGGTCGCGCCGCCGTTCACCACGGTGGTCACCAATGTGCCGGGGCCGCCGGTGCCGATCCACTTTGCAGGCGCACGGCTGGAAAGCATGATGGGCCTCTTGTGCCTCACCGATGGCCTTGGCCTTGGCCATGTGGTGCAATCCTATTGCGATGAGGCGACCATCGCCTTCACCGCCGACCGCGAACTGCTCCCCGATCCCGATTTTTACGTCGCCTGTATCGAGGAAAGCTTTGCACAATTGCTGGCCGCAACCAAACCCGCTGCTGCTGCGCCCAAGGCAAAAGCGAAGGCCAAGCCCAAGGCCCCGGCCAAGCGGCAGACCAAGATTGGGGCCAAGCGGGCATGACCGCCCGAAAGCCCCGCAACACAAAGGATTCCCCGATGGCGACAATGGCAGCCGTAGAAGCCGAATTTGACCGTGCGGCGCGCCCGCCCAACCGGTTCTGGACCTTCGCCGAAGGGCGCGCGATGTTCGAACTGGGGGCCTTTTACATGAGCCGCCCTTTCCTTGCCGGCCTGCCTCGGGGCGATGGCCATGCGGTGCAGGTGCTGCCCGGGTTCATGGCCACCAACACCTCCACCGTGCCCTTGCGGCGCTTGCTGAATGATCTGGGCTATGATGCGCATGGCTGGGACAGCGGGCGCAATGTGCGGGTGGATAATGCCCTGATTTCCCGGCTTGAGGCGCAGCTTGCGCGGTTGAACGACAAGACCGGGCGCAAGGTTTCGCTGGTCGGCTGGAGCCTCGGCGGGGTGCTGGCGCGCGAGCTTGCCAAGCTCCACCCGGACCGGGTGCGGCTGGTCATCAGCCTCGGCAGCCCGATTTCCGATGACCGCGGCCACACCAGCGCGGCACGCCTGTTCGAACTGCTGAACGGCAAGGAGCCCGAAGCGATGCAGGGCGGGCGCTTTCGCGGGCTGGATATGGCACCGCCGGTGCCCACCACCTCGATCCTCACCAAGACCGATGGCATCGTCCACTGGCGCGGATCGGTGCAGAAGCCGCAGTCGACGCCGACCGAGAATATCGAGGTCTATGCCAGCCATTGCGGGCTTGGCGTGAACCCTTCCGTGATGATCGCGATTGCTGACCGGCTGGCCCAGACCGAAGGCACATGGACGCCGTTTGATCCGCCGCTGGCGATCCAGTGGATGTTCCCGCGCACATCGCTGGATGAATTGACAGTGTGATTGCCGAAACATAGGCTGGTCCAGCCATGACCACGCCAGATATCCTGACCCCCGCCCATGATGGCCGCCATGCGCGCAGCCGTTCAAGCCGGGCGAAAATCGTGGCCGCGATGCTCGATCTGGTCGCCCGCGGGGAAGTTTCGCCCAGCGCCGCGCAGGTGGCCGAAGTGGCAGGCGTGGGCCTGAGGTCCGTGTTCCGCCACTTTGCCGATATGGACGCGCTCTACCGCGAAATGGCCGCCGCGATCGAGGCGCAGGTGCTCCCGATCCTGCTGCGCGCGCCCGAAGGTGCAACCTGGCAAGCGCGCCTGTTCGATATCGCCGCGCGCCGTGCGGTGATCTTCGAGACGATCATGCCTTTTCGCATATCGGCCAATCTCCGCCGCTTCGATTCCGCCTTTCTGATGGACGGATACCGCCGCCAGCTGCGGCTGGAAGCCGAGGCGCTGGCCGCGCATCTGCCCGAGGCTGTGCGCGCCGATGCCGATGGTGCGCGCGGGCTCAATGTGATCCTCAGCTTCAGCACATGGCGGCTGTTGCGCCACGATCAGAACCTGCCCCCCGACGCCGCGGCAGCGGTGGTGCGGCGGATGCTGGGCGATGCGCTGGCACGCTGGCCGCAGGATTGACGCAGGTCGGATATAATGGCACGATAAATGCCAATTCAAAAAGGGGGAGATTGCCGTGAAGGTCCTGCGCACGCCGGATGAGGCTTTTGCCGGCATTGCCGATTTCCCCTTTGCGCCCCATTATCACGAGGTCCGGGACGGCCGGACCGGCACGCCACTGCGCATCCACTATATCGACGAAGGGCCCCGCGATGCGCCGGTTGTGCTGATGATGCATGGCGAGCCGACCTGGTGCTACCTCTACCGCCACATGATCGGCCCCGTGGTCGCCGCCGGATACCGGGTGATCGCGCCTGATCTGGTCGGCTTCGGCAAATCCGACAAGCCTGCCGCCAAGACCGATTATTCCTATGCCGCCCACGTCGATTGGATGCGCCAATGGCTTGAGGGGCTGGACCTATCCGACATCACGCTCGCCTGTCAGGACTGGGGTTCGCTGATTGGCCTCAGGCTGGTGGCTGCCATGCCGCAGCGGTTCCGCGCCGTGGCGCTTTCCAATGGCGGCCTTCCCGAAGGCGGCCCGGCCCCGCGCGCCTTTGCGATCTGGCGGGCGTTCTCCAAGTGGAGCCCGCTTTTCCCGATCGGCAAGATCATCGCCAAGGGCACCAAGCGCGGCCTTTCGGCAGAAGAAATCGCCGCCTATGACGCGCCCTTCCCGGATGCGAGTTACAAGGCCGGGGCGCGGATTTTCCCGAGCTTTGTGCCCTTCGAAGGCACCCCCGCCGTGCCCGATCAGAAAGCGGCGTGGGCCGTGCTCGACCAGTGGCACAAGCCCTTCCTTTGCGCCTTTTCCGATGGCGATCCGATCACCCGCACGGGCGAGACGCGCTTCATCGGCCGTGTCCCCGGCACATCGGGTCAGGCCCACCGCCAGCTGCGCGGCGGGCATTTCATTCAGGAAGACGACCCGCAGGGCTTTGTCTCTGCCATCCTCGATGTTGCCGCAGCAGGAGCCCCGCAATGATTGTCACCAATGCCCTCCACCCCCGGCCCGAACAGGCGATGGCCTTTTTTGCAGCCGATGATGGCACGCCCATGTGCATGGTCAATCTGCTGAAATTCCGCGAAAAGGCCGCCTATGCCGATGGATCAGAGCCCGATCTGACCGGGCGTGAGGCCTATGCCCGCTATGCCGAGGGCGTGCGCGCCTGCCTTGCGGCAGTGGGCGGCACGGTGCGCTTCAGCGGCGCGGTTACGGGTCTGCTGCTGGGTGAGGCCGAGGAACTGTGGGATATGGTGGCGATTGCTGAATATCCGTCCCGCAAGGCGATGCTCACGATGGTGCAATCACCCGAATATCAGGCGATCACCCGGCACCGCGATGCCGGGCTGGCAGGCCAGCTCAACATCTGCACGCGTGCCAGTGCCGGGGCCAATACCGTGGCCCAAGGCGCATGAAGCGCTGGCACAAGGGGCTGCTCGGCGCGCTGGCCGGAGCGGCGGTGCTGGCGGGGGGCGCTTATGCCTTCCGCACTGATCTGGCGCTGGCGCTGGTGCGCTGGCGCAGCACACAGGACATCGCCGCCAACCGCCCCGTCCCCTGGCAGCAAGGCCCGGCCACGCCTGCGCAAAGCCCGGCGGAACGCCCGCCCAATATCGTCTTCATCCTGTTTGATGATCTGGGCTTGAATGATCTTTCCACCTTTGGCGGGGGCGTGGCCGATGGGCGGATCAAAACCCCCCATATCGACAAGCTGGCCGCAGACGGTGCGATCTTCACGCAGGCCTATGCCGGCAATGCCACCTGTTCGCCATCGCGCGCGCAGCTGATGACCGGGCGCTATGCCACGCGCACCGGGTTCGAATTCACTCCCACGCCGCCGGGCTTTCCGCGCATCGTGCCGATGGTGTGGAACGATATCCACCCCGATCGCCCGCCGATCCTGACCCATCCGGACGCAGAGGCCGCCGCGCCGCCGTTCGAGGATCAGGGCCTGCCGCCCGAGGAAGTGACCATTGCCGAAGTGCTGAAGGCCCGCGGCTATCACACCGTCCACATCGGCAAGTGGCATCTGGGCAATGCGCCGCGCTTCCATCCCAATGCGCAAGGCTTCGATGAAAGCCTCAACATGGACGGGCTTTTGCACCTGCCCGAAGGATCGCCGGACGTGGTCAACGCGCCGATCGATTTCGATCCGATTGACCGCTTCCTGTGGGCATCGGGAAACTTCGCCACCAGTTACAACGGCGGCGAGAAATTCGCCCCCGGCGGCTATCTGGCGGATTACTGGACCGACGAAAGCCTCAAGGTGATCGAGGCGAACCGTAACCGGCCCTTCTTCCTGTATCTGGCGCATTGGGGCGTCCATTCGCCCTTGCAGGCGACGCGGGCGGATTATGATGCGGTGGGGGATCTGGGTTCGCACCGCCTGCGCGTTTATGCCGCGATGCTGCTTGCGCTGGATCGCAGTGTCGGGCGGATCATGGCCAAGCTGGAGGCCGAAGGGCTGGCGGATAACACGCTGGTGGTGATTTCCTCGGATAATGGCGCGCCGGGCTATATCGGCTTGCAGGGGCTGAATGCGCCCTATCGCGGGGGCAAGGGCAGCTTCTTTGAAGGCGGTATCCGCGTGCCGCTGCTGGCGCACTGGCCGGCTCAGGTGTCGGCGGGATCGAAGGTGGCGCTGCCGGTGGGGCAGGGTGATCTGATGCCGACCTTTGCCGCCGCCGGCGGCGCGCCGCGGCCCGCCGGGGTGGTGATCGACGGGCGCAACCTGCTGCCTGCCCTCACCGCCAAGGGGCCTCAACCCCGCGCTGATGCCCCGCTGTTCTGGAACAGCGGCTATTACAAGGCGGTCCGGGCGGGTGACTGGAAGCTTCAGGTGAACGGCAAGCAGGGCAAGGCGTGGCTGTATAACCTCGCCGCCGATCCGACCGAGCAGCGCAATCTTGCCGCCAGCGAGCCTGCGGTCCGCAAACGGCTGGAGGCGCTGATCGCCGCGCACGAGGCGGGCCGCAAGCCGCCGCTCTATGCCAGCACCTTCGATACGCCGGTGTCGATCGACAAGACGCTCGATCAGCCCTACGCCAAGGGGGACGAGTTCATCTACTGGCCCAATTGAGCGCGATGATGACAGAGGCGCAGGAGCGGCTTTCCTACAAGCGGGGGCGGTGCGATAGGTCTTGGGTGGCGCAAATGCCCCCGATTGCGGCGATTGGGCTGAAAGTTGCGGCGAATTTCAGAAATTCGCTTATAATTCATGGGGTTGAGAGAATTTCTTGGGGGTTCCAGACCCCCTCTCGACCCTTCCAGACCCTGTCTTGACCCCCTCCAGACCCCCCGCAGACCCCTTCCAGACCCCCGCCAGCGCGCCTTTGCCCGCGCCTTGCTTCAGGCTTGCCGTGTAGGAGCGCCGATCACGGCCAGCGCCTCGGCCACGCTGATAACCTCGGCATATTTGGCCTGAAGATCGAACAGATTGGCCTCGTGCGGGGCAGGGTGGCGATCGGCGCAGGCCTCGCGCACCACGAGCGGGATGAAGCCATATTGCATCGCATCGAGCGCCGATGCGCGCACGCAGCCCGAGGTGGAATAGCCGGTGATCAGCAGGGTATCGATGCCTTGCGCGCGGAGCGCCTCGGCCAGCCCGGTGCCGAAAAAGGCGCTGGGGTATTGCTTGGTGAACACCTGTTCGCCCGGCATCGGGGTGAGTTCAGGCGGGAAGGCACCGAGCGGGGAGCCTTCGACAAAAGTCTGCAAAACCGGGGCCTTGCGGTAGAAAACCCCGCCGTCGGAGCCATCTTTTCGGTACCGGACATTGGTGAACACCACCGGCACGCCTGCCGCCCGTGCGGCTTGCGCCAGCCGGACATTGCAATCGCGCGCCGCCGCTGCTGTCTCCATGAACAGCGCGGAGCCTTGCGCAAGATAGGCCGCGACCACATCGACAATCAGCAGGGCAGGGCGCTGCCCCGGCTGGAGGCGCCCCTCATACACTCCGGCATAATTGTCGGATGCAGAAGGGCCCGCCATCAGATGATCCCCGCCGCTGCCAGCCGTTCCAGTTCGGCGGCATCCAGCCCCAGCCGCTCGGCAAACACCTCGGCATTGTCCTGCCCTGGCGCTGCAGGCGCGGGGCGACGGATGGTGCTGGGGGTTCTGGAAAGCTTGGGAAAAGCGTTCTGCATCCTGATCCGCCCACGGTTCTGGGTCTCGACCTCGATGATCGCCTGCCGCGCCTGAAAATGCGGATCGGCGAGCATTTCGGGCGCGCGGTAAACCCGGCCTGCGGGGATCGAATATTCGATCATCAGCGCATCGACTTCATCGACTGTCAGCGTCCCGGTCCAGTCGTTGATGAGGCCGTCCAATTCGTCCTGATGGATGCCGCGGGCGATGTGGGTGGAATAGCGTTCGTCCTGCGCCAGTTCGGGGCGCCCCATCGCCTGACACAGGCGGGCGAAGATCGCCTCACCGTTGCCGCCCCTCACGTACGCGGCCTCCTCGCCGTTAACGACACTTCGCCGCGCGACCGCCCTTATCCCCCCGCCCTGCACCTCGCGCGGCCACCCCCCGCTGCCCATTTCAGGGCCAAAACCCC
>JAGKSZ010000224.1 GCA_018991295.1 Porphyrobacter sp.
GGGGTCCCCGCGGGCTGGCAAGCCAAGTGGGGGGTGCGGCGCTGGGTGGGACGGGGGGCGCGGGCCTGTTACACCCACCAAGGCGCCCCGCGTCCGGGTTTGGGTGGCCGCGAAGCGGCGGCGCCGGCACCCGCCAGACCCTCTCCAGACCCCCCGCAGACCCCTGCCAGACCCCCGCTCGCCCCCCTCCACCCCCCGCTTCAACCCGGTGTTTTGCAATGCTTCACGTGAAACATTGCACTGCGCCCCGATCTGCGGGAATCGCGCGCTGGTCGATGCCGGCATTCCCGTTCGGGCCGCATTCATGCTAGAGCCCGACAAGCATCCCCCCACCCCGTCCCCACCCTCTGCCCCACATCCCTTGCGCCCTGCGAACCTCCTCCCATGTCCACCACCTTGCAGCTCGAAGAGGCCTACCTTGCGCATCGCGAACGGTTGCTGCGCTTCCTTGCCGCGCGCGGGGCGGGGGAGGCGGCAGAGGATCTGTTGCAGGACCTGTGGCTGCGCCTTGCGGCCGCGCCCGATCCGGTGGCAGCGGCGGGCCTTGCCTATATGATGCGGGCCGCAGACCGCTTGATGATCGATCGCTATCGCTCTGAAAGACAAGCCAATTTGCGCGGGCGAGCATGGGCCGAAGCGCAGCCGGGCGTGGCCGAGGGCATCGCGCCTGCCCCCGATCCGGAGCGCGAAGTGGCCGCGCGGCAGGAAGTGGCGCGCCTTGAGGCGGCGCTCCGCACGCTCCCGCCGCGCGCCGCTGCCATCCTGCGCCGCCACCGCATCGATGGGCACACCCAGCGCGAAATCGCCGCCGAATTCGGCGTCAGTATCAGCACGGTCGAAAGCGATCTGAGGCGCGCCTATGCGACCATCCTCGGGGTGCGGGAGAGCGAGCCATGAGGCACATGAGGCAGAGCCCCCGCGTCTCCGTCTATGAGGCAGGAGACTGCACGCGATGACATCCGATCCATCGATCCGCGAAGCCGCCATGAAGTGGGCGATGGCAACCCGCGCCCCCGACTTTGCCGACTGGGAGGGCTTTACCCACTGGCTGGAGAAAGCCCCGGCCCACGCGGTGGCTTATGACGAAGTGCACTATGCGCTGGAACAGGCCGATCCGGTGATTATCGCGCTTTGTCAGGAAGATAGTGAACCTGCGGCGGCCAATGACAACGCGCCGGGCTGGCTTGCGTCGCGCCGGGCATGGCTGGGCGGAGGCATTGCCGCTGCACTGGTGATGGCGCTTACCTCCGTGCTGTGGCTCGGCCCGCAGCAGGGCGGCCTCCATGAAACGGCACCGGGCGAGACGCGGCTGATCGCGCTTGATGATGGCAGCACGGTGCAACTGGCAGGCGGCAGCCGGTTGACGATCGAGAGCCCCCGCGCCGCGCAGCTTGAGACTGGGCAGGCACTGTTCACGATCCGCCATGATGAGGCCAACCCCTTCGTGCTGACCGCGGGGGGCGAGCGGCTGGTCGACGCCGGCACGATCTTCGATGTGCGGCTGGCGGGCGAGACGCTCGATGTCGCCGTGTCCGAAGGCGCGGTGATCGTCGCGCCCGAACGTCAGGCGATCCGCCTTGATGCGGGCACCCGCGCGGTGCGAACCAGCGGCCGCTACCGCCTCGCCGCCATCGCCCCTGAAGCGGTGGGCGAATGGAGCCGCGGGCGCATCAGCTTTGAAAATGCCAGCCTTGCCGAAATCGCCGCCGAGCTCACCCGCGCCACCGGCACGCGCTTTACCAGTACCGATGCCGCCACGCGCCTGTCCGGCAGTATCGCCACCGATGCCCTGCGCGAGGACCCTCGCGCTGTTGCGGGGCTGCTCGGAGTGCGGGTGACCCGGGTGGGAGAGGGCTGGGCCATCGCTGCCCGCTGATATCATGAGGCCGACAATCGCTCCTCTTGCCTGCCTCGCCGCGCTGGTCAGCGCCGCGCCGCTGGCTGCGCGCCCGGTGGAGCTGGCAATTCCGGCGGGCACGGTGTCCGAGGCCGCCATCGCCATTGCGCGGGCGACGGGGGCGAGCATCGTCATCGCCGACCCCGCGCAGGGCCGCATCCGCATCGGCGCGATCAGGGGCCGGATGGAAGCAGAAGCCGCAGTCAGGAAGCTGGCCCGCGCCGGAGGGATGGAGGCGGTCAGGGCAGGGCCTGACGCATGGCGGCTGGTCACAGCGCCGCGCCGCGCGGCATCGCGCCCGCAGCCAGCCCGGCAGGCCCGCACCGCCACCGCCCCCCCCCAGACCACGCCCCCGCCTGCACCCGCCGAAGGCGATCCGATCATCGTAACCGCCACCAAGCGCGATCTGGCCTATGCGCAGGTGCCTGCGCAGGTCACGCTGCTCGATGGCGCGGTGCTGGAACGCGGCGGCGTGGGCGGGACCGAGAAGATCATGCAGCGCGCCGCCACGGTTTCCTCCACCTATCTCGGCAGCGGGCGCAACAAGCTGTTCATTCGCGGCATTGCCGATTCGAGCTTCACCGGGCCGACACAGGCGACCGTGGGCCAGTATTTCGGTGACCTGCGCCTCAGCTACAACGCTCCCGATCCCGATCTGCGCCTGTCGGATATGGAGCGGGTCGAGATTCTCGAAGGGCCGCAGGGCACGCTTTATGGCGCAGGATCGCTGGGCGGGATCATCCGGCTGGTGCCGCGCGCACCCGAGCCTGGCGAGACCAGCCTGACCGTCACCGGCGGGGCGAGCCTGATTGCGCACGGCGAACCGGGCGGTGATGCCCATGCGACCATCAACCTGCCGCTGGCGGGCGAGACGGCGACTTTGCGCCTCAACCTCGATGCGGCGAGCCTTGGCGGCTATATCGACAAGCCCGCCATCGGGCGGCGCAATGTCAATCGCACCGCGATATTCGGCGGGAGGGCCGGGGTGCGGATCGACCTTGCGCCCGATTGGCAGGCCGATGTGATCGTGCTCGGGCAGGATACCCGCGCCGATGACAGCCAATATGCCGACCGCGCCGGTCGCAGGCTGGAAAGCGGGGCGCAGGTCACCGAAGGCAGCCGTGCCCAGTACGGGCAGGCGCAGCTGGTGGTGAGCGGGCGGATCGGCGCGGTGCGGGTAAAGTCCTCCACCGGGATCGGCGCGCAGGATCTTGCCGAACGCTATGACGCAACCCCGCCCGGCGGGCCGCCGCGCCTGTTCAGCCGGGGGGGCGAAACCCGCATGATCGCCAATGAACCCCGCCTGTGGCAGCCGGTGACGCCCAACGGTTTCGGCTGGGTGCTGGGCACCAGTATCATCGACAATCGCAACACCGTGACCCGCAGGCTCGGCGCGCTTCCCGCTGCAAGCCTTGCAGGGGGCGCCACCAGTGCCCGGGCAATCATCGCCGCCCTGCCGACCACCACCGGGGTGCGCAACACCGTGTTCGAGATCACCGGTTATGGCGAGGCGAGCTACCGCCTGCTCCCGCGCCTGACGCTGGCTACGGGCTTGCGCGTCACCAATGTCGAACTGGGCGGGGCGGGCGAGGATGTGCCCATCGCCCTTGCGCAGGCCGCCGCTGCCCGCGCCGTCACCGCCCGGCGGCGCGAGACGGCCACCCTGCCTTCTGCGTCAGTGCTGGCCGATATTGGCGACAAGGGCCGCGCCTATCTGCGCTATCAGGAAGGCTTCCGCCCCGGAGGGTTGGCGGTGGCGGGCGATTTCGTGCGCCAGTTCCGTTCCGATCACGCACGCACCTTTGAACTGGGCGGCGGCTGGGGGCGGCCGGGGCGCGGGAATTTCGATATTGCCGCCAGTCTCTCGCACACCCGCTGGCGCGATATTCAGGCCGATTTCATCGATGAAACCGGCCTGCCTTCCACCGCCAATATCGGCAATGGACGGATCTGGGCGGCAAGCCTTTCGGGCAGCGTCCGCCTTGCCCCCGGCCTTCGCGCCGAAGCCGGGGCGACCTTCAACGACAGCGATGTGGCAGAGCCCGCCATCGTGCCCCTCGCAAGGCTCAGCCGCATTCCCAACATTGCGCGCGTCAGCGGGCGGGCCGGGCTGCACTGGCGGCGCGATTTTGCCAATGGCACCGTGCTGGAGGCCGATGGCTGGGTCAGCTATATCGGCAAATCGCGCCTCGGCATCGGGCCGGAGCTGGGCGAATTGCAGGGCGATTACCTCGACAGCGGGGCGATCATCCGCTGGGGGCGCGAAAATGCGGGGCTGACGCTGTCGGTCACCAATATCGCCGGGCAGGAGGGCAACCGCTTTGCGCTCGGCACGCCGTTTGCCACGGGCCGATCCCAGATCACGCCGCTGCAACCGCGCACCGTGCGGCTGGGGTTTGACGCGCGCTTCTAGAATTTTTTTGGTCCGCCCCCAAGGCAGGGGGCCGCCGGCTCCGTCTCCTGTTCGAAAAGACCAGGAGGAACCCCTTGATCAACCCCCGCTTGCTGCTTGCCGGAACCGCGCTTGCCACCATTGCCACACCCTTTGTGGCTGCCAAGCTTGCCGCGCAGACCGTCATCAACACCGCACGCACCACCCCGGTCGTCACTTCGACGGTGAACGGCGGCCAGCCCAATGATGTGCGCATCGAAAGCGCCGGGTCAGTGACCGTCACCGGCGGGACCGCTGTCACCATCGACAGCAACAATTCCGTGACCAACGCGGGCAACATCACCATCAGCAACGCCGATAACGCCACCGGCATTCTGGTCAGCGGGCCGCGCACCGCCAGCATCACCAATTCCGGCACCATCACCATCGATGAAACCTACACCGCCACCGATGCCGATAATGACGGCGATCTGGACGGACCCTTCGCGCTGGGCACCGGGCGCACCGCGATCCGCATTGATGGCGCGCTGACCGGCAATCTCAGCCACACCGGCACGATTGTGGTGGAAGGCAACAATTCTGCCGGCATCCGCGCCAGCGCGCCGATCACCGGCAATGTCACCATCGAGGGCAAGACCACCGTCACCGGCAACAATTCGGTCGGCGTGGCGCTGGGCGATGTGTCGGGCAATGTCCGGCTGGCGGGCGAGATCACGGTGCGCGGGGCCAATGCGCAGGGCGCGGTGCTGAGCGGCGATATCGGCGGCACGCTGAAGGTGCAGAGCACGATCACCACCACCGGCTACCGCACCGTGCCGGCCCCGTCCGATCCTTCACGGCTCGATGCCGACGATCTGCTGCAAGGCGGCAGCGCGCTGACCATCGAAGGCAATGCGGCGCGCGGGATCATCTTTGAAATCGCACCTGTCGATGCAGTCGCCTCCGATCCTGACGAGGACAAGGACGGGATCGAGGATGCCAAGGAAGGCAACACCCGGATCATCGCCTATGGCGCGGCGCCTGCGGTGCAGATCGGCGGGGCGAACGCCATCGCCATCGGCGCGACGCAGGGCACGGCGAACGGCTTTGGCATCGTCATGGCAGGCACGATCCTGGGTGACGGGGTCTATGCCGGGGTGAACGGCACCGGCATGCGGATCGGCGGGCGCGGCGGGGCGGTGACAATCGCCAACGGGATGCAGGTGAACGGCCAGATCGG
>JAGKSZ010000225.1 GCA_018991295.1 Porphyrobacter sp.
GGGGGGGGGGAAGGCCGCGGGGGGGCAGAGGGCGGGCGGGGGCTGTCCCTCAACAGGGCGGCGCCCGGGGTGAACGGCAACGGCATAAATGGGGCTACCCCCCGCAGGGCGACCGCCGATCTCGGCCTCAACGCTTCCGAAGCCGCCGCCTTCGATCCGCTGTTTGCTGCCATGTCGAAGGACACCAAGGTCGCCGACCTGTTCCTGGGCATCAACAATGCCGAGGTGTTCCAGGCCTATGTTGCCCAGACCCTGCCCGATCACGCAGGCGGCGGGTTTGAGGGGCTGTCGCAGGCCCTGCGCACCTTTGACCGGCACTTCATGGACCCCAATTCGCCCTTCGACGAGGAAGGCAAGTTCCGCATCATTGCCGATTTTGCCAACTGGAACGCCGACAAGGACCGCGGGCAATCGGCCGCCTTCGATCTGTCCGGCCTCGGCTTCAGGGGCGGGGTCGAATACCTCACCAGCGCGGGCGCATTTGGCGTGACCGGCAGCTGGCTGTGGAACAAGCACAAGAGCGGCCCCTTCGATAATTCCGTGCTCTCCGACAATTACGAGGCGGGGGTTCACTGGCGCGGCAAGTTCGGTCCGGTGATCGGCTTTGCGCGCGTGGGCGCCGGCAAGGCGGATTATTCGGGCAGCCGGGTGTTCGCAGGCTCGGGCACCAATGCCGCCAATTACACCATCACCCGCGACTGGAAGGGCGATTTCGTCTCGGCGAGCGGCGGTGTTTCGGTGGAAGGCGGCGGGCAGTTCTTCTTCTTCCGCCCGTCACTGACGGTGGATTACCTGCGCCTCAAGGAAGATGGCTATACCGAAGCGGGCGGCGGCAATGCGCTGAACCTCACCGTCGATGCCCGGTCCAGCAAGGAAGTGGGCATCAATGGCGGGTTGACCGTGGGGGTAGACATGTGGGGGATGCAGGCGCGCGATTCCGGCTGGTTCCGGCTGGAGACCGAAGGCGGCTGGCGCGAATTGCTGACCAGTGATATCGGCGCCACCCGCGCGCGCTACAACAATGGCGCGCAGTTCACCTTGAACCCCGATGGCCGGGGCAGCGGCTGGTTTGCCCGTGCCCGCGCACTGGGCGGGGATGGGTCCTACAAAATCGCCGGTGAAGTCGGGCTGGAAGAGCAGTTCGGCAATATCGGCTATTCCTTGCGCGCATCGCTCCGCTTCGGCTGGTGATGCGAGCAGGTGCCGGCCGGCGATTGCCCCCCGCTGTGCTGGCCGGCACCAACTTTCCTTGCGCCTACCGCTTTGCTGCTTAAGGCGGGGAAGCCCTCAGGCCCCCGGTTCGGGCTGGCTCTGCACGTGCACCATATATTCGACAATCGCAGGCACGGCGGCATCGTCGATGGGGGCCTTGTAGAGCGTCTTCATCTTGCCGATGATCGATTTCCACTTCTCAGGCGAAACCTTGGGCTGCTGCAACATCGTTGAGGGCGAATGGCAGGCGGTGCAGTTTTCGATCACCGCATCGCGCCCCGGGCCTTCGGGCAGATCGAGGGGGTCATCGGGCAGGGTGAGGCTGGCGTCCTTGAAACTGGCCGCAGGCGCAGTGTCGCAGGCTGCCAGCAGCAACGCCAGCGCGGGGATGGTGGCAAGCCGCTTCATTGCGCCCTCAGGGTGATGCGTTCGATGACATTGCGGGCATAGCCGCTGGGGTTCCACGCGAAGTCAGCGGGTTGCACCGCCCCGTTCACATTTCTGGCGCGCACGCCAATGCCTTCAAAGTCGCCCGCAACCTGCGGCAGGGTCACCTGCCAGCGGCGGAAGGCGTAAGGCCCGCCTTCGTCCGGGCCAAGCGTGCAGGGAATTTCCCAGCCCTTGCCCACAAGGTCCACCCGGTCCAGCGCCGCATCGCCGCCAAACGCTATGCCCTCCAGCACCAGTGGCTTGCCCAGCTTCACCACATCGCCGTCCTCATGGCTGGTGATCAGCGCACGCGGCGGCATCGTGGTGATGGGGACAGTGGGGAAGTCCTTGGCGTCAGGCGTGATCGGCTGCGCGGGCATCCGGTAGGAATCCGCCACGTAATAGCTGTCATCCTCGCCGCTCAGCACTTCGATGGTGGCGAGCATCTTGACCCAATAGGTCGAAAACCACCCCGGCACCACGATCCGCAGGGGAAAGCCGTGGAGGATCGAGAGCGGTTCATCATTCATCCCCCACGCCACCAGCACATCATCGCGCATCGCGATGTCGAGGGGGATCGACTTGATGAATTGCGGCGCACCATCGGTCAGGGGAACATCGAGCCCGGCAAAGCGCACGCGCCTGGCACCTGCCGCCACGCCCGCCTTGGCGAGCACGTCTTTGAGGCGCACGCCCGTCCACTTGGCGCAGCCCATCGCGCCATTGCCCCATTGGGTGCCGGTGACACGCGGCTGCGACAGGCCGCGCCCGTTGCCCGCGCACTGGTTGACCGCGATGACCGAAACCGTCTCGCCCGCCGAAGCGATGTCGTCGAGCGTCAGCGATACCGCCTTGGTCACTGCGCCCCCCACCGCCACGCGGTGATCGGCGGCCTTGACCTCGGTCGGCATCTGCCAGTTCCAGCGCACGAACATCCGGTCATTGGGGGTGATGATCCCCTCGCGGAACGCTGCCATCGGGGTTTCGAGCAGGGGCGGGCGGATGCGCTGGACGATCATTTCGCCCTTGCCGGGAAAGGCCGGGGTGGTCGGGCGCAGGCTCGGCCCGCCGGGCAGGGCAAGGTCGATCATGCCGCCAAGCTTGGCCCCCATGCCTGCAAAGGTCGGGGCAGCGAGCGCCGCCGTCCCCGCGCCCGCAATCAGCGCCCGGCGCGAAAGCCGTGTGCCGGTCATGCCCTGACGCCCTCAAGCCGCTCGATCAGCGCGGTGATATCGGCCACCGCCAGATCATGCGCGGCGATCAGATCGCCGATATCGTCGATCCGCGCCATTTCGCCATCGTCGCGCATGATCGAACAGATCACTGCCGCATCGCCCGCGCCCGCCAGACGCGCCAGATCAATCGCCGCCTCGCAGGCCGCTGCCCGCTCCAGCACGCCGCCCGCCTTGGCGATCAGCGGAAAGACGTGGCCGGGAGAGTGGATATCGGCGCTGCTCGCACCATCCGCTATCGCTACGCGCACCGTATGCGCCCGGTCGGCGGCGGAAATGCCGGTCGAAACCCCGTGTGCGGCTTCAATCGAGCGGGCAAAGGGCCGTCCGGTCTGGCGCGCAGTGCCGGGGTTGACGAGGGCAAGGCCAAGCTGCGCGGCGCGTTCGGGCGTGACCGCCAGACAGATCAGCCCGCGCCCGTGGGTCGCCATGAAGTTGATCACTTCCGGCGTCACATGGCGCGCAGCGCACATCAGGTCGATATCGCCGCCGCGCAGACGGTCACCCGCGATCACCACGATCCGCCCGGCACCAATCGCTGCGAGCGCGGTGTCCAGTTCGGCGCGCATCACGCAAGATCCCGCCCGGCGGCAAAGCTCTTGGCGCCCAGCACCACCTGCTTGCCGACCAGTTCCAGCTGCCCGCGCGCGCGTTCATCAAGGCACTCGCCATCGGGGGAGAACATCCCGCGATAGGTGCGGATCGTTGCCCCCATCGGGGTTGGCCAGCCGCGCAGGGCATGGGTGATGGCGCGCATGGTGAGCAAGGTGCTCATCGAGGCCTGATCGCCGAATGCGGTCGCAATCAGTCCCACGGCGCGGCCATCGAGATAGGGGCGTTCATCGCGGGCGAGGTCTTCAAGGTAATCGAGCGCGTTCTTGACCACGCCCGAAATCGTGCCGTGATAACCGGGCGCGGCCACCAGCAGGCCATCGGCGGCGCGCACCGCCTCGACCATTTCCGCGCCCAGCCCGACGCTGTGATCGGGCCCGAGATAGTGGGGCAGGGCGGTCAGATATTCGCCGCCGAACACCGTCACCTCGGCCCCTGCTTCGGCCGCGACATTGGCCGCAAGGCGCAATGCCTGCTCGGTCGAGGAGCCGGGGTTCACCGTGCCGCCAAGGGCTACGATTCGGGTCATGCAGGGATTGTCCTTTCGGTGAGATAGGCAGCAAGGCGCGCGGTTTGGCCGGGCGTGAAGTGCAGGCCCAGCTTGGTGCGGCGCCACAGGATATCGTCTGCGGTGCGCGCCCATTCATGGGCCACAAGGTGATCAACTTCGGCAGCGGTCAGGCCATGGCCGAAATCCTCGCCAAGGTCAGTGGCCGAGGTGGCCTGCCCGAGAATGGCAAAGGCGCAGGTGCCATAAAGCCGGATCAGGCGGTGGGCTTCGGCTTGCGAGACGAAGGGATAGCGCGCGCGCAGTTCGGCCATCTTGGCATCCGCCTCGGTCATGCCGAAATCGCCGCCGGGCAAGGGTGCGGTGCCGGTCCAGTCACCTCCCTTGAGCGCCGCAAGGAAGGGCCGGAGCTGCTCGACCGCTTCGGCAGCCAAGTGGCGATAGGTGGTGATCTTGCCGCC
>JAGKSZ010000226.1 GCA_018991295.1 Porphyrobacter sp.
GGCGGGCCGGCGCCGCGCCGGCCCTCCCCCGGGGCCCCGCCCCGGCCGCCGCCCCCCCCCCCGCGCCGGTCCGTGCCCGCCCCGCCCGGCGCCCCCGCCCCCCCCACGGCCCCCCCGCCGCTCACCGTGACCGCACCGCCCAGCGTGCCGTTCACCAGCAGGCGGCCGCCGGTGACGCTGGTCGTGCCGGTGAAGTCGCCGCTCGCGCCCGAGAGCGTGGTCGTGCCGGCGATCTGCCGCAGCGTCCCGTTGCCGGAAATCGCCGCCGCCAGTCCGAAATCGGACGATGTGTGGTTGAACACCGCCGTTCCGGTCCCTGCGCCGAAGGCGATGGTGGGCGTGGTCAGCGTGCCTGCGGCCACGGCCGCGCTGCCTTCCGCCGCCCCGAAGACGAGAGTGCCGATGCTGCCGAGCTGGCGGGCGATCGTCATGCTGTCCGTCGTCACCGCGCCGCCCTCGGCCAGTGTCAGCACGCCTGTACCGTTATCGCCGAGCCTGAGAAATCCGGTGTTGATCCAGGCGCTGCCGGCGCCCCGCACCGTCACGGTTCCCGTACCCCTCGCGGGCGGCCCGATGAGCGAAACCGCCGAGCCGATGGTCCCGGTGGCGCTGGTCACGGTTCCGCCTCCCAGCACCTCGAGCGTGCCGTCCGCAAGCCTGCCGACCTGGAGGGCCCCGGCGTTCTCCCAGCGGCTTCCCGCGCCCGCAACCGTGGCCGAGCCGATCGAATTGCCGAACAGGGCGATGTTGGCATTGGTGTTCTGCACCAGCGCCCCATCGTTGATCACCAGCGTTCCGTTGCCCGAACTGCCGATCGCGATCTCGCCGATGTTGGCGAAGGTCGTGCCGGTGCCCGTCACCTCGATGGTCCCGACCCCCGTGGCGAAACCGCCGATCCCGGCGAAGCCGTTGGTGACGCTCGCCCCATCGGAGATCACCAGGTTGCCGGTGCCGCGGCGCCCGATCGTCAGGCCCGCGGCGTCCCAGGTGGTCCCCGCGCCCGCCACGTCGAGCGTGCCGCGCGATCCCGCTTCGAACCCGAGGAACGTGTCGCGCTGCGTGGTCATCGTGCCGCCTCCCGACACGGTGAGCGTCCCCGTCCCGGTGTTGCCGATCCGCAGCGGGCCCGCGATGTCGAGCGCGCCCGTCACCAGCGCCGGAGCGCCTTCGACGATCGCGCCGTCGGCGGCGGTGCCAAGGCCGTTGAGCGTGCCCGCGATGGTCCCGCCGGACAGCCGGATCGTGCCGCCGGCCGCGACATTCACGCTGGCCCCGGCCGCCAGAGTGCCCCCCGATTGCAGATATTGCCCGTTCACGCCGAGCGCGCTGCCCACGCCCCCGGTGATGCTGCCGGAGGACAGGTTCACGCTGGCTACCCTGTCGCGGAAGGTGCCCAGCGCCAGCGTGCCGCCCGCGATCGCGAGCGCCGAGGCATCGGGAAGGACATCGTCCGCGCCCAGCACCAGCGTGCCCTCGCTGATCCTCGTGACGCCGGTGAAGGTGTTGGCCGCGGTGAGCGCAAGATTGCCCGCACCGATCTTTTCGAAACCGCGCGGGCCATTCAGTTCGGAAATCACCCCCGATTGCGTGGCGCTGCCGGTGAGCACCTGAAGCTGCGTGGTGCCGGAGTCGATCGCGATGGGCGCGGCACTGGTGATGCCGTCGCCGAAATCGATCACCGATCCGGTGGTGCGGATCGTCCCGAAGGTGCTTGCCAGGTTGCCGCGCAGCGCCAGCGTGCCTTCCGCCAGCGTCAGCCCGCCGGTGAATGCGCTGGTGGCGAGCCCCGAGGCGAGCGTCAACGTGCCCGTGCCCCGCTTGGTCAACCCGCCCAGACCCTCCATCGATCCGGCCAGCGTGATCCCGTTCGCACCGGTGTCCAGCGTGCCGGCAAAGGTGGAGTCGGCGAAAGTCAGCGTCGTCGCGGCGCCGCTGTTGAGGATGGTGCCAGTCCCGCTGAACCTGCGCGCCGTGATGGCAAAGCCGGCCAGATCGAGCGTGCCGGCGCTGTCTATCGTCAGACCCTGCACGCCCACGAAGGATGCAAAGATAATTGCCGAGAAGTCGCTGCCCAGGCGCAAGGTGCCGCCTTCGATGGCATAGCGCGCGCTATTCGATGCGGAGACCGTATCCTGAAAATTGAGGACAATTGTCCCGGTTTCGGTAGCACTGCCGAACCGAATGAGGCCTGGATCCAGGCGCAGGACGGCGCTGACTGTAAAGGTCCTTCCACTGGCGGCGGCAAGCGTCGTTTCATTCGTCAAAACCAATCGGTTGGGAATGGTCCCGTCGAAATCCGCCACCAGCTTGGCGCCGCTGCCGTTGAGGGTGATCTGTCCGCTCCCCAGCGCCGACGCGTTGCGTGCGATGAGCGTGCCGCCAGTGATCGTGGTTCCGCCGGTGTAGCTATTGGCGCCGGAAAGAATGACACTGCCGGTGCCGGCCTTGGCCAGACTGAGGACGCCGAAGCTGTCGTT
The DNA here is from genome assembly GCA_018991295.1 of Porphyrobacter sp. Lineage (GTDB taxonomy): Bacteria > Pseudomonadota > Alphaproteobacteria > Sphingomonadales > Sphingomonadaceae > Erythrobacter. The sequence continues at coordinate 2,478 of JAGKSZ010000226.1, forward strand.
GAGGATGCCGGCGTAATCCGGAAGATCCGCCGCGGTGTCGATCGTCAACTGGCCATTGGTGATCACCGTCGCGCCGTTCAGCGGCGGGCCCCGGAAATCGCCGACGACCAGCGGGCCGCCGCCGATGTCGAAGGGCCGCGCGGGCAGCGGAACGATCGCCGAAGTGGGCAGGAGCGCCGCACCCAGGCTCAACCCGGCCGCCCCGCGCGAGGCCTGTCCGCGGGCTGTCCGGTGAGGTTGACCGGCCTTCGATCGCTTGGCGGCCGCCGTCAACTCGGCGCGGATGGGGTTGATCGACCTGGCAGTCATGGCATCGTCCTTCATGAATTCTTGGTGCGTGGGGGCGCGGCGGCAGCCGCGGTCAGGCGATCCTCGTGGGTCGGGACGTGGCGCCGCCGTCTCTGCCCCCGCGCGTCCGGGCAGGTGCGACGAGCGACGGGATCGGCGCGGTGCTCGCGAGCACGCGAGCGCGCTGGGCGCGTGAGGCAGCCATGGAGTTCTCCCCTGTTCACGACGCTCCGCGGCCTTGGGGCAGCGCGGACGCCTTGCCCCGACCATAAGGATGCATGACGGGGCGCGTGAGGCTGCCTGTCTCACGCGACTTGGCAATTTGTCTCAAACGGGTCTTTAGCCGTGCCTCTCGGGCAGATTTTGGCGAAATTCGCTCGGGCTTGCGCCTTCCCGGCGGCGGAAGGCGCGCGTGAAGGAGGCGCTGTCCTCCCAGCCGCAGCGCGCCGCGACGAGATTGATCGGCAGGGGGGGGGAGCGCGCCAGCATGGCCTTGGCCCGCTCGATCCGCATTTCGGCGATGAGGTCCGATACGCCCTGTTCGGCCTCGCCAAAAGCCCGGTAGAGCGTCGCCCGCGAACAGCCGAGCCGATCGAGCAGCCGCGACACGTTGAGCGCAGGATCGGCAAGCTCGCGCTCGATGAGATTGAGCGCAGCCGCGTACAAGTCGCGTTTGCCCGTGCGCTGAAGCCCGGTCAGGTGCGGTGCCATCTGCTCGCAGGCGAAGAAGGCCGTCTCGGTCAGCTGATCGAGGAAGAAGGCGCGTTCAATCTCGTTCGCCGCAGCCAGATGGGCAGCGGCGAGTTGCAACTGCGACTTGAGCAACGCGCCCGGGCGTGACCGTTCGAGGATACGGCAGACGTCCTGCGGCTCGGGAATGCGGCCGCCCAGTGCCTTCGCGACGTCGCTGCGCGGCAGCGAGATATGGACCGCGTCGTGCTCGCTGAAGCACACGCGGGAATAGCCGCGGTTGTCAAACACGAAGAACTGCCCGGCGTTGCTGGTGACCCCCCCGCCGCGATCCTCCTCATAGTGCCGCTGGCCGTGGAGCACGAGGCCGATCAGGTAGCTTTCGCGGTCGTCGGAGCGATCGGCCGGAATGCCGCGGCCGCTGACCGCTGCCGACTGATAGCGGAAGAGCTGTGCAGGGCCGCCAACAAAGCACTGTGCCCTTGCCTGGAAAGCCCTCGTGCGGTCGGGGGGCATCGGATCGGAATCGAAGCTGTAATAGGCCAGCGTGCGCCAATATTCGTAACGCGAACGCGGCGGCACCGCATCGGCACTGATCTCGAAATAGACCGGTGCTTCCGGAAGCCCGTATGACGTGGACCAGCGTCCGGCAAAGG
>JAGKSZ010000227.1 GCA_018991295.1 Porphyrobacter sp.
GGAAGGCGGGGTAGAAGCGGTCACATTCGTCGATCGCGCTTTCCACCAGCGCCTGCGCCATATCGAGGCTGAGCCGCCCGTGATCGCCCAGCAGCGCGCCGTGGCGGTAAAGCAGCACATCGCCGTTCGACCAGATATCGAAATGCCCCAGCCACATCTGTTCGTTCACCAGGCACAGCAATTCGTAGGCCGCGGCGCGCTTGTCATCGGTGACGCGGATATCGGGCAGGCACAGGAACTGGAGCACGCCGTCCTCCGCCCGCCAGATCGCGCGTAGCTGGTAATTGGCCCAGCTGCCCTGCACTTCACCGGTCATCTCGTCTTCGGAGACCAGCTCGCACGGCCAGCCGCGCGCAGCAAACAGGCTGGCGAGCATATCGACGGGGGCGGCATCGTCCTCGGCGGAATAGTCCATGTCAGCTGCTCTCATGGCCGGGAGTTCGCGGGGCGAAGGGGATCGTTCAGCATCGGTGAGAGGGATGGACGCGATGGGGGGCGATTGGCAATCGCGCTGACCCGAGCGGCTGGGGAGAACCGGACAAGCTTGTGCAAAGCCTGTGCACAGAACATCGCAGGCGCTATTTAAGTGCCTGAACTTCCTCACCTTCATCGCTGAGCCACAAGAAGGCATCAAGCCCCTTCTTCTTGAGCTCGCGCACCAGCGCATCGGCCTTGTCACGGTTGGCAACCGGGCCGACGACGAGGCGATTGGTCTGCCCCCAGCGCGCAGTGTGCGGCTTGTAGGCGGTCACCGCAGCACCGCCCTCACGCGAAATGCGCTTCCAGTCGAAGCCGAGCGCGTCGATCTTCTTGCCGGTTGCCACCTGCACCCAGACACGGCTGGGGTGAACGGGCTTGGGCGGGGTCTTGGGCTTGGGCTTTTCGGCAGGCTTGGCTTCGGGCTTGGTGGCCGCAGCAGCAGCAGGTGCGGTCGCGGGCACTGGCGCAGCTTCACGCTTCACGGCGATTCGCGCCAGATCCACGGCATCGCCGCTCACCCGCGCATCGGACGAAGGCGCGCCGAGGTCGGCAAAAGCGTCCGCCACGCGCGCGGGCGCTGGTGCGGGGGCTGGCGCAGGGGCACGCGGCGGCGTGGCGGCAGCGGCCGCAACGCGGGTTGGCGCGGGGTTCGGGGCTGGTGCCGGCGCTGGCTTTGCGCCTGCCGCAGGCGCGCTACCGATGGTGCCTGCGGAGACCGGCTCGGCATAGACCGTGGTGCGCGGGGCCGGTGTCGGTGCCGACGGCATGGGCGCAGGGCGGCTGCCCAGCGGCGCGCCTGCGGGGGCCAGACGGCTGTCGGCGCGTTCCTCTGCGGCAAAGCGGGCAAGGCGCGGGTCATCGCGCCCGATATCCGCCGCGCGCGGGAAAATCCCGAGGTTGGCGGCCGCTGCCTGCTGCTGCTTTGTCAGCCGCGGCATATAGGCAAGATAGGGCACCAGCCGCGTCGCCAGATCGCGCGGCATGACCTGTTCGACAATCGCTGCCGCACGCTCGTTCTCACCCATGATCGCCAGACCGAAAGCGCGGGCGCGCTGCGCGGCCATGTCGCGCCGGTCGAGCAGTGGGCGCAAGCTGTCTTCAAAGCGCGCACGGTTGCCGGTGATGGCATAGCTCACCGCAAGCCGCCGCCGCGCTTCATCATTGGCAGGATCGCGTTCGAGCACGCGGACATAAGCGGCCTGCGCCGCCGCGTGCTCACCGACCAGATCGAGCGTCAGGGCACGGTCGGTGGCAACTGCGGCCTCCTGCGCCCCGGCGGCCAGCGCACGGTCAAACTGGACCAGCGCCTCGCCAGCGCGGCCTGCCCGCAGATAGACCGCACCCAGCCCGGACGCGACACCGGGGTGCCCCGGATCGATATCGGCCGCCCGCCCGAAGAAACCGATCGCAGCTTCCAGATCATCGACACCGAGCGCGGCCTGCCCGGCCTCGACCAGGGCATCGCGTTCGCGCGGCGCCTTGGCGAGCGCCACCAGCGCACGGTTCAGCCGCTGCACCTCGGGCGAAGGCAGCGCCTGCACCACGGGCTGGGCCACCACATCCTGCGCTCCTGCATCTGCGGCAGGCAGCACAGCGGCGCCCAGCGCCAACGTGCACAATCGGGAAAGGCGCGACACCATGATGCGAGGCTCTAGCAAGCCGCGCGCCGCTTGCCAGCCAGGCTGCGACATGACGCGCGGCGCGCGCGCTTACTGGTTGTTCTGGCGACCAAGGAAGCGCGGGATGCTGAGCGCGGGGCCATCATCATCGCCATCGTCATCCTCATCATCGCGGGATGTGCTGCGTGACAGGTTGGCCATGCGTTCGAACAGCGTGCTGCCCCCGCCGCCCGAGCCCGAGCCTGCGCCCGCGGGGGTGCCACCATCGCCCGCCGCACCGCCGAGCAGCGCACGCCGCCGCCCGCCAAGCTTGGCTTCGACCGGACGATCTTCGGCGGCCAGACGATCGGCGCTGGCGAGCAGATCGTCATGCGCCGGGCCATCATCTTCTTCGGCATCCTCGTATTCGGCATAGCCATCATCGAGTTCCAACGCCGCCTCGGGTTCAGCTGCGGGAACACCGCTGGCCGCGCCATAGCCATAGGCCGGCGCTTCATCGGAACCGCGCAGGCCCGCGAGCGGATCGACGATGTCATCGACGTCGTCCTCGTATTCCTCGCCGTAATCGTCTCCGGCCTGCATCCCGGTCAACTCGAAGGGCGCGGCCACGGGGTAATCGGCTTCCTCGCCGTCCTCGTCTTCTTCGACAGCCCCTGCAGCAAGGTCGAGCGCGTCGTCTTCCTCGTAATCGTCCTCGTCCGCGCTCTGATAGCCGCCCAGATCGAAGGTCGGCGCGGGCGGGACGACAGGCGCAGCCACCGGCGCGGGCGCAGCAACCGGCGGCAGTTCGGCAAGGCCTTCATCGTCCGAAAGCTCCAGCACCGGCCGCTTGGGCGCACGCGAGTTTCCCAGCGAAACGGTCTGGCTGCGGTCATAGGCGCCGATCGCGCTCTGCTCGATGCCGGTGGCGACCACCGAGACGCGGATCTTGCCCTTGAGATCGGGATTGAACGCCGAACCCCAGATGATGTTGGCGTCTTCATCCACCAGTTCGCGGATGTGGTTGGCGGCTTCATCGACTTCGAGCAGGCGCATGTCCTCGCCGCCGATGATCGAGATGATGACGCCCTTGGCGCCCGCCATGCTGACGCCATCGAGCAGCGGGTTGGCAATTGCCTGTTCGGCCGCATCGAGCGCGCGGTTCTCACCCTCACCCTCGCCGGTGCCCATCATCGCCTTGCCCATCTCGGACATGACCGAACGCACGTCGGCAAAGTCGAGGTTGATGAGGCCGGGCATCACCATCAGGTCGGTGATCGAACGCACGCCCTGCTGGAGCACTTCGTCGGCCAGCTGGAAGGCTTCCTTGAAGGTGGTTTCCGCCTTGGCGACCAGGAACAGGTTCTGGTTGGGAATGACGATCAGCGTGTCGACGTGCTGCTGGAGTTCATCAATGCCCGCTTCGGCAGCGCGCATCCGGCGGGTGCCTTCGAACAGGAACGGCTTGGTGACAACGCCCACGGTCAGCACACCCATACGGCGCGCGGCTTCCGCGATGACGGGCGCAGCGCCGGTGCCGGTGCCGCCGC
>JAGKSZ010000228.1 GCA_018991295.1 Porphyrobacter sp.
GGGGGGGGAGGGGGGGGGCATCGGGCGGGGGGGCGGGGGTTGGTCCGCTCCTGGCCTTTCGACCCGACCCGCGCCGCGGGCCTTCCCCGCCTCGCCGCGTTCCTGCCCCGCGCCGGGCGGCATTATGCAGAGCACCCCAACGCCGACGAGGGCCACGGCCCCGATGGCGCAGGGCGCGGCAATGTCAGCCAGCTTTCGCCCTGGCTCCATGCCGGGCTGCTGCGCGAGACCGAGGTGCTGGAGGCGGTGCTCGGCCAGCATTCTCAGCGTGCCGCCGAAAAGTTCATCGCCGAGGTGTTCTGGCGGATCTACTTCAAGGGCTATCTCGAACAGCGCCCGGCGATCTGGGACGATTACCGCAAAGGCCGCGATGGCGCGCTGGCGGCTTTGGAGGCCAATGCGGGCCTGCGCACCGCCTATGCGAGAGCGGTGGAAGGCCGCACCGGGATCGAGGCTTTCGACGTGTGGGCGCACGAACTGTTGGAAACCGGCTACCTCCACAACCACGCCCGGATGTGGTTTGCGAGCATCTGGATCTTCACGCTCAAACTCGATTGGCGGCTGGGCGCGGATTTCTTCCTGCGGCACCTGTCGGACGGCGACGCTGCATCGAACACGCTGTCGTGGCGCTGGGTTGCGGGGCTGCACACCAAGGGCAAGCACTATCTTGCCCGCGCAGACAACATCGCACGCTACACCGCCGGGCGGCCAGAGGGCGCGCTGGCAGCTGCGGGGCTTGCCGGGGATGAGGCCGAGCCGCTCACCGAACCGCAGGAATACGGGCGGCACAGGCTCGATCTGCCCGGCCCGGTTACCGCTGCCGACCTTGCCCGGCCCTTCGCGCTGGTGCTGCATGATGAGGCCGCGCATCATGCGCCCCTCGCCCTGCCTGCCGCTCCGGCGCTGGTGATCGGCGCGGCCCGCCCCGAGGCGCGTTCGCCCGGCAAGGTTGGTGCCTTGGCGCAGGGGTTTGCCGGGGGTGCGGTGGCAGGCGGCATGGCCGAGGCAGCAGACGCCTTCGCTTGCCCGGCGGCGCAATGGCGCGGGGGGCAGGCGCTTGCCCCGCTGCTCGCAGCAGCCGGAGTGGAGCGCATCGCCCTGCCCTATCTTCCCACCGGCTGGACCCGCGATGCCCTGTGGCCCGATCTTGCCCCGCTGGTGGCAGAAGGGCGCGTCGTTATCCTGCTGAACGATCTTGATCGCGCCACATGGCCCCATGCCAAGGCCGGTTTCTTCGGCGTGGCCAAGGCGATTGAGGGTCTGCTGGATCAATGCGCCATCACCGGCGGCGCGGGGTGATCGCAACCCGGAATTAACCCTGAGGCGCTATTCCCGGCGGCTGTCCTTCCCACCGGGGCCCACCACAATGCTCTACCCCAACCGCATCCAGGCTGCGCTGCTGTTCGACCGGCCGATTGCCGATCTTGAGGCAATCATGCGCAACTTCACCCGCATCGAAGGGATGCGCAGCGGCGCACAGTTCAACTTGCCCGAAGCCAATCCGGGCCGCTTCTACCGCCTGTTCGAGGGCGCGGAGGAGCTGATGGTGACCTTCGAATACTGCGATCGGCCTGCCGATGCCGGGCTGTTCCGGCCCGCGCTTTCATCCGCCTTCACCGGCATCGCCACGCCCGACATCCGCGAAAGGATCGCGCGCTGCAGCAGCTACATTCTGCTTGAGGTCACCCACGGGGTGCTGGGCGGAGTGGAGGAAGACCCGAAGATCGCCGCGATGCTTGCCCAGATCGGGCGGGAGAAATCGGGCGCCACCCGCGCGCAGTTCGAACGGCGGCTGGCGGTGCTGGCGCTGATGGGGCGGATTGCGGCCGAACACGCCATGCCGCTGGCGGTGCACTGGACGCAGTCGGATATGCTGCTCAGGGGCGAGATTTTCGACAGTCTGGCCGCACCCGGCGATATGCCGGGGCCGCTCCACATCCACCCCTTCCTTTTCGGTCAGGGCCCCGCACCGGACGCGAATCCGCTGGTGGGCATCCGCACCTTTGGCGTGCGCCACTGGCTGGGACGCGAGATCATTGTCCAGCCCCATGCCCTGCCATGGGCGGCCAATCTCGAAGTGATCTTCGCCTTCTGCAAGGTGGCGACCATGGCAAACGGCTATGTGATCCCCGATGGCGACACCTTCGGGCCCGAGGACCGCAGCCTGTCCTACCGCGTGCTGCACCATGATGCAGGCACGGTGATCGGGGGCGGCGATCCGCTTGATATGCCGTTCTATGAACTGGTGCCGCTCAAGCACCTTGCCCACGGCTTTACCGCGCCCGATCATGTACCCGATGCCAACGCCTTCGATGACCGCGCCTTCCCGGCGGCGATCATGCCTGAAGCGCAGGAGGACAAGATGGCGCTCGCCAATGAATGGGCGGACAAACGCAAGATGGCCGAAGGGATCGGCGGGCGGGTCGAGGTGCGCAAGGAAGGCCTTGCGCCGGCCACACCGCCGCCGCCTGCCCCCACGCCTCCCCCTGCGCCCGCACCCATGCCGGGCCTGCGCCCGCAGCTACGCGGGCCGGGTGCGCGGGTGTTCGGGCGAAAGGGGCTTTAGGGCCGCACGTCAGAGCTGCTTGTCAGGCGAAGGGTCACGGCGGTGGCGCTCGGCCTTGCCCAGCACCCGTTCCAGCCGCTCGGCCATCGTGCTTGCTGCAATCCGCGCCGCTGCATCGACATCGGCAGCCTTGCCGGTCACCCCGATCGGACGCCCGCCGCGCGGCCGCGCCTCGATCATGCAGTGCTTGTCATCGGCGCCGTGCTTGCGGCCGTTGACGTCGGTGACATGCACCTCGATCCGCGTCAGCCGGTCGGCAAAGCGTTCGAGCCGCTGGCGCACCTGCGCCTCGATCCGCTGCGCGACCTCGTGCGTGCCCATCACCGAACTATCGGTGTTGAACTGGAACTGCATGGTGCTCATCGGGCATTCTCCTGTGGCTTCAGTGTCCTGTTGCCCAAGGTGAATATGGGGAAGGCGCGCCCGGCTTTCCAGCCTGCAACGCCGAAGCGTTCAGGAAACGAGGCTTTCCGCCGCCCGCTTTTCGGCCCGCGCCACATCGGCTTTTTCGCGTTCCTCGGCGGTCTTGCGGGCGTGTTCGGCAAGGCCGCGCCAGGTTTTCTCTGAGCGCAATTCGCGCTCACGCACATTCTCAAGCGTCGCCTTGGCGGCGAGCACCGCGGCTTCATCGGCGCGCTCGCAATAGAATTCGTAGGTCTGGGCCATCGGGGGTGTCCTGCCATGGGAGGGGTTAGGCGGGAGTGCGTCGCAAGTGGGGCGGGCCGCGGTGTGTCGCGGCCCGCCTCCGGTATTCAGTCTCAGGCAGCCGAGAGGTTCACGGCGCTTTCCTTGCCGTTGCGCCCGCGCTCCAGTTCGTAGTTGAGGCGCTGGTCCTTATCGAGGCTGTTCATGCCCGCCGCCTGCACGGCGGTGATGTGCACGAAGCTGTCCGACGAACCATCGTCGGGCTGGATGAAGCCATAGCCCTTGTCGGTGTTGAAGAACTTTACGGTTCCGGTCTTGCTCATGGGGTGTTCCTTTCAAGAACAATCAATTGCCCCGCCGCGAAGTGCGGCGAGGGGTAGTGCGTCGTATCGTCCAATGAAAGGAAGTCGTCGTCTGAGAGGCGCCGGAGCCCTTGGGACAAACCCGTGGCAACAGCGGAGCGCAAATTTCGAAGTCCGTCGCAAATTTCGACGTCAGCAAAGGGCGCATAGCACGCTTTGCCCGGTTCACCTAATCGGCACGGGGCAAGCGCGCCGTTAAGACATTGGCGAGGGGTGGCATGATAGCTTGCCCCGCGTGATGGAACCGCGCTCTGCCTCTCCTACGCTGCGCCGGCGCCTGTGGCGCACCGGGGCAGCGGTCGTGGGCGGATCGGTGTTCGCTTCGGCCTGCTTTGCGCACCTGTCCTTCGTGCAGTTTGGCACCATCGACTATACCGGCACGATGATCGCGGCGAGCCTGATCCCGCTGATCGTGGCGAGCGCCGCGTTTGGCTGGATCGCCTCGCTGACCCTGCGGCTGGATGCCTCGCGCCGCGAGCTTGAACGCCTCGCCTTGCAGGATCCGCTCACCGGGCTTTCCAACCGCCGGGCGGCGATGGCGCAGCTGGACGCGTGGAGCGGGGAGACGGAGGCACTCGCGCTTGCCATTGCCGACATCGACTTTTTCAAGCGGGTCAACGACCGGCTCGGGCATGACGGAGGCGATGCCAGCCTGATCCACTTTGCCGCGATGCTGCGGCGCATGCTGCCGGCCGGCTGGCTGGTCGCCCGGATCGGCGGCGAGGAGTTCCTGATCGCCGCGCAAACCTCCGATTTCACGCAGTTTTCCGGCACGATCGAGACGCTGCGCCGCACCGTGGCAGAAACCCCGCTGATCACCTCTGCCGGGCCCTACAACCTCACCGCCAGCTTTGGTCTGGCCGAACGCCGGATTGCCGGGGGCCGCGATGCCGAACCGACCGACCGCCTGATCACCCGCGCCGACATGGCGCTCTATGCCGCCAAGCAGGCCGGGCGCAACCGCATCGAAAAGGCCGCCTGACGGGGGTGCAGGCGAGGGTCTGGGCGCCTCGAAGGGGGAGTCTGGAGGGGGTCTGGAGGGGGTCTGCGGGGGGTCTGCGGGGAGTCTGGCCCCTGCCTGCGATCAGGCGGCCAGCTTCAGCGCGGCGGCCTGCGCGGCGGCGATCTTTTCCTCGCCGCCTTCGCCCATGATCCCGTCAGCAGCGATGATTTCGACATCGTCGATGCCGAGGAAGCCGAGGAAGAAGGTCAGCCAGCGGCTCATGAAATCAAACTCCGCGCCCACCGGGGTGCCGCCGCTGGCGATGGCGAGATAGGCGCGCTTGCCCGTCAGCAGGCCTTCCGGGCCAGTGGCGGTGTAGCGGAAGGTGGTGCCCGCCCGCGCCACCAGATCGGCCCAGGCCTTGAGGCTGGCGGGCGGTCCGAAATTGTAGACCGGCGCGGCGATCACGATGGTGTCTGCCGCCTGCAATTCGGCGATCAGCGCGTCGGCAATCGCGGCCAGATCGGCCTGTTCGGGGGTGCGTTCGGCCGCCGGGGTGAGGTTTGCCGCAAAACGCTCCGCGCTCACATAGGGCAGATCATTGGCCGCCAGATCGCGGGTGATCACGCCTGCGCCGGTCCGCGCGGCAAGACCATCGACCAGCCGCTGGCCAAGCCCCTTCGAGACGCTGTCGGCATCCGGGCGGATGCTGGCGGTGACATAAAGGATGTTGCTCATGGGAATGTTCCTTGGATCAAGAAAGGGTGGAGCCGGCCGGGCAGGGGAGAGGGGGAGAGCCGGCCGGCTCCGGGGGGAAGCAGCGTTTTATGCGGCGTCGACCAGCACCACTTCGCTGTCTTCGAGCGCGGTGATGGTCACTTCGGCCAACTGCGTGATGGCGATGCCATCGCGGGCGTTTGCCTCAACATCCGCAATGCGGATCTTGCCGGTGGCGGGCACCAGATAGAGGTGACGGTCAGCCGAACGGGGCGTGTAGGTCACGCTTGTCCCCGCCTTGATCGTCGCACCCAGCACGCGGGCATCGGCGCGGATCGGGAGCGCGTCTTGCGCGTCGTTATCATTGGCCATCCCGCTTGCCAGCACCGCAAAAGCGCCCTCGCGGCCTTGCTTGGGGAACTGGCGCGCCCCCCAGCTCGGCTCGCCGCCGCGTTCATCGGGGATGATCCAGATCTGGAACAGCGTGGTTTCGCCATCTTCAAGGTTATATTCCGAATGGCGCACGCCGCTTCCGGCGCTCATCACCTGCACATCGCCCGCTTCGGTGCGGCCTTCATTGCCCATCGAATCGCGGTGCGTGATCGCCCCGGTGCGGACATAGGTGATGATCTCCATGTCGCTGTGCGGATGGGTGGGGAAACCCGTGCCCGCCGCGATCGCGTCATCGTTCCAGACCCTGAGCGCGCCCCAGTGGACACGGGCGGGATCGTGGTAATTGGCAAAGGAGAAGTGGTGGCGCGCATCCAGCCAGCCGTGGTTGGCAGCGCCGAGCGTGTTGAAGGGACGCAGTTCAATCATGGGTTCGATCATGGCGTGTCTCCTTGGGTTTGTTGCAGCCCAGATAGTCGGCGCGAAGCTTCCGGATAACTGCGATAAAACTTGCCAAAATGTTCGGATTATCTGAACATAGCGCCATGAAACTCGGTGAACCCAGCCTCGATCAGCTGCGCATCTTCATTGCCGTGGCCGAACACGGCAGCTTTGGCGGCGCGGCCAAGGCGATGGGGCGGGCGATATCGGCGGTGTCCTATGGCATTGCCCAGCTGGAAGCGCAGCTGGCGCTGTCGCTGTTCGAGCGCGAAGGATCGCGCCGCCCGGGCCTGACCCTTGCCGGCGAAGGCCTGCTGGCCGAAGCGCGCGCCGTGGCCGATGGGGGCGATGCGCTGCTCGCCAAGGCGCGCTCGCTCCATGCCGGACTCGAGGCGAGCCTCGGCCTCGTCGTCGACGTGATGGTGCCGGGCGAGGTGACCGCGCGCGTGCTCGGCGAGTTCCGGCGGATGTTCCCGACCTGCGCGCTCACGCTCCAGATCGAGGGGCTGGGCGCGGTCGCCGCCTGCCTGATCGAGGGCGCCTCGGACCTCGGCATCGGCGGGCCGGTGATCGGCGAACATCCCCCCCCCCAGCCCCACGCGCCCGGCGAGATCGACCCCCGCCCCGTCGCCGCCCCCCCCCCTCCCCCCCCGCGCGCCCGCGCGGGGGCGGGCGGGAGCCCCCGCCCCCCGCCCCCCGCCCCGCCCCC
>JAGKSZ010000229.1 GCA_018991295.1 Porphyrobacter sp.
TGATCCATTCGCAGATCAGAGCGGGCTTTTCCTCGCCTTCGATCTCGATCGTGATCTCGCAGGTCTGCTGCCACTGGCCGGGGCGCTTTTCGACCATTTCGACGAGCTTCCAATGCCCGCGAATGCGCTTTCCGGCGCGCACGGGGGCAATGAAGCGGGTCTTGTTGCCGCCATAGTTTACGCCCATCTTCACGCCATCAACGCGCGGCGCGCCGCCTTGGGCACCCAGATAGGGGATCATCGACAGCGTCAGAAAACCGTGCGCGATGGTCCCGCCAAACGGGGTCATCTTCGCCATTTCCTCGTTCACGTGGATGAACTGGTGGTCACCGGTTGCTTCAGCGAACTGGTTGATGCGCTCCTGGCTCATCTCCACCCATTCACTGGTGCCGATCACTTCGCCAACCTTGGCGGCCAAATCCTGAGCGTTCATCGGGCTCCTCCTTTTGTGTTGTGACAGGCGGCCCGATCCGGAGCCGCCAGCCGCGTTTGCGCCGCGTGTCATGGCGCAACACAAGGGGGAGCGCAACGTCCTGCGCTATGCCGCTACGGCACCGCGCATCTGCCCGGTGGCGTTGGCCTTTCGGGATGCGCTGCGCCGCAGATTGGCCTGCGCCGAATCGATCCGCACGCAATAGGTGTTGAGGCCGACCTGCAGGCCCACCAGCATCAGCATCACCGGCTGATAGGCAATCCCCTGGAACAGCGCGCCGACCAGATAGATCAGCGCCCCCATCTGCAAGGCCGAGGCCAGCGGCGCGATCCAGCGCGTTGCTTCATCCTTGGCGTCCTTCCAGCGGCGCTGGATGCGCTCCATCTGCCACAGGCCCAGCGCGTGCAGCAGCAGCCACAGGCCAAGCCCCGGCCAGCCCTGTTCGCCCAGCATTTCGAAGATGGATGAATGGAAGGCGCGCGCCTTGTCTTCGACTTCGCGGTATTCGACCGTGGTCGTGTTCCCATCGGTCACCTTGACCGGCATGGTGTAGACAAAGCGGTTGGAGCGATAGGCATCAAAGCCGCCGCCAAGCGGCTTGCTTTCGACATAATCCAGCGTCCACTTCCACACCGCCACGCGGGTCGAGGCGCTTTCATCGCCGCCGGGCTGGGCGATGGTGGCCATCCGGTCGAAATAGGACTGCGGCAGGAAGGGCAGGGCGGTCAGCCCGAGCACGCCGGCCCCGGCAATGAACAGGAACCGCCGCTTGGTGTAGCGCAGCAACAGAACGCCAAGCGCGGCAATGCACAGCAGGCCGGTGCGCGCTTCGGTGCCGATCGGCACCAGCAGGCACGAAAAGGTCAGGCAAACGGCAAAGGCGGTGACAGTCCAGTGCGGGCGGAAGATCGTGCCATGTCTGACGGCCCACCACAGCATCGGGATCAGCCCGATGGATACCGTGGCCAGCGTCGAGCTTTCGTAGATCCCGCTATTGTCATCGACAAAGAAGTTGAGTTCGCCATAGCCGCCGCCGCCCAGCACCACCTTCATCCCCGTGGCGATCACGATGGTGGCCACCGAAAGCAGCAGGATCATCGCCAGCCCTTCGATCCGGGCGCGGGTGGTGAGGGTGAGGGGGAGGAAGATCGCGAACAGCAGCGCCTTCCACACCCAGTCCCACTTGGTCTGGGCATCCTCGGGGAAATCGGCGTGGCCGGTGGTCCACCAGCAATAGGCCAGCAGCGCCAGCAGCAGGCCCTGCCGCAAGGTGAAGCGTGCGCCTTCCTTGCGATCAAGGGCTATCCACCCGCCAAAGGCGGCCGCAAAGGCGATCAGCGACAGCGGCAGGGAGGTGATGATCGAATAGCCAATCCGCTGGGGCGCAAGAATGTCGATATAGACATACAAGAGCACCCACAGGAACGGGCGCCTGAGGCCAAGCAGCAGCACAAAGCCGATAAAGGCAAGGAAGAAGAGATCCTTCATTCTGCCGCTCCGGGCAGCTTGCCGGGCGCGTCCGCTTCTCCTTCGACCCCGCGTGTGCGCCGGGCGGCATTGCGGCCCGATGCACTGGCAGCCTGCCGATTGCTCGCGGTCTCGGCGGTGAGGTCAGCGATCAGCGGGTCCTCGTCCAGCCCGGTGCGCATCATCAGGCGCAGCATCACGATGGCCATGAGGCCATGTCCGAGAGCAAGCGCGAGGGTATCGATCATGGGCCGGGCTGTATCCGCGAAGGGGCAATGCGCCTGTTTACCGCCCCCGGGTTGACGCGGCGTTAAGCACGCCTGCGTTACGGATCCTCGCCATGACCCGTATTCTCCATGTCCTCGATCATTCGCTGCCGCTCCACAGCGGTTACACCTTTCGCACCCGTGCGATCCTGAAAGCGCAGGAGAGCCACGGCATCGAAGTGCGCGGGATCACCGGGCAGCGCCACAACCTCGAAGCGGCAGTGACAGGCCCGTGCGAGGAGGCTGATGGCCTCATCTTCCAACGCACTCCCGGCACGCCGGCAGGCCCCCCGCCTTTGCGCGAAATGGCCGAGATCGAGGCGCTGACGGCGGCGATCATGAAGCTGGCTGATGAATGGCGCCCCGATATCATCCACGCCCATTCCCCGGCGCTGTGCGGCGCGGCGGCCGAACGGGCGGCGCGGGCGCTGGGGGTGCCCTTCGTCTATGAAATCCGCGCCTTCTGGGAAGATGCGGCGGTCGGCAATCTTTCGGGCACCGAGGGCAGTCTCAAATACCGCCTGACCCGCGCCCTTGAAACGCGGGTGGCGCGCAGTGCGGATGCGCTGTTCACGATCTGCCGGGGGCTGAAAGATGATCTGGCGGCGCGCGGAATTTCGCCGGACCGCATCAATGTGATGCCCAACGGTGTCGATCTTGCGCTGTTCGGCGATCCGCCCCCGCGCGACGAGGCATTGGCGCAAAAACTCGGCATCGCCCCCGATGCTCCGGTGATCGGCTATATCGGCAGCTTCTATGCCTATGAGGGTGTCGACGATCTGATTGCGGCCATGCCGCTGCTGCGCCAATCGCACCCTGAGGCGCGGTTGCTGCTGGTGGGGGCAGGGCCAATGGACGCGGCCTGGCGCGCGGCGGCAGCAGCTCTGCCCGAGCCTGAGGCCGTGATCTTTACCGGGCGCGTGGCCCATACCGAAGTTGAGCGGTACTATTCGCTGGTCGATGTGCTCGCCTATCCGCGCAAGAGCCAGCGGCTTACCGATCTGGTCACGCCCTTGAAGCCGCTCGAAGCCATGGCGCAGCGCCGCCTGGTTGCCGCCTCGGGTGTGGGCGGGCACCGCGAGCTTATCAGCGATGGCGATACCGGCACGCTGTTTGCGCCCGATGATCCTGCCGCCTGCGCCGCAGCCCTTGCCCGGCTGCTGTCCGCCCGCGAGGATTGGGACGCGATGAAGGATCGCGCCATCACCCATGTCCGCTCCCGCCACGACTGGGCGGAAAACGCGCGAAATTATCTCTCTGTTTACCATCTCTTGCTAGCCCGTGGACACAAGGGCCGCGCACCGCGCGATGCCGCAGCAACGGGGTAAAAGTCGCATGGAATGGGGCAAGCAGGCCAATTCGGGCAAGCGCAGGCGCAAGCACAAGGGCCGCAAGCAAGCGCCGCCCCGCCAGGCGCCCAAGTCGCTCGCTGGTCACCGTGCATTTGCCCCATTGCTGGGATTGTGGGGCGCGCTGCTGGGCGGGCTGGTGGTGGCCGTGCTGCCGCCTGCGACCGTCGATGCCGCCCTTGATGGCACACTGATGGGCACCTGGGGCGATGGGGCGCAGGCATTCATCGCCGGCCTTGCCGCAGTCGTGATCGGGGTGCCGGTGTTTGCGCTTGCTGCCATGCGGCACAACAAGGCGCAGCGCAGCGCCGGGAGACAGACGATCTTCGATCATGCCGTGCGCCAGCGCGTCACGCCCATCAATCCGGCGCGCGATCTGGGAACGCGCAGCCTTGACGATCCGATCGAGGCCATGCCCTTTACCACGCCCGCATGGCGCGATGCCGATCTTGACACGGCTCCCGCAACCGCGCCTGCCTGGGAGGCACCGGCCGCCCCGCAGCCCGCTGCTGAGCCGGTTGAGCTTGATCTGGCGGCCTTTGCCGAATTGCCCACGCGCAATGCCGTATGGGTCGGGGAAGAGATCGTGGCTGCACCTGAGCCCGAGCCAGAGCCCACGCCTGCGCCCGAATCCGATCCTGCCGCATCCAGAGCCGATCCTGTGGCCGATATCCGCGCCCGCCGCCTGCGTGCTGTTGCTGTGCCGCCGCCGCCTGTTCCCGGCGCTGCCGCGCTCGCACGGCTGCGTGCCGTGCCGACCGAGGATCTGAGCCTTGCCGAAATGGTCGAGCGGTTCGCCGGCGCGCTGCACGAACACCGCGAAACGCCGCCTGTGCGCAGCCTCAACTCCGGCGATCTGGCGGCACGCGAGGCTGCCCTTGCTGAGGCGCTGAAGGCGCTTGCCGCCCTCAGTGGCGGGGCACCGGCAGCACCTGTGCGCCCTTCGCGCGATGAGCCGCTGCGCGCCGCGCTTGCCCAGCTGCAACCGCAGCGCGGGGCGGCCTGAGCGGCAGGGCTGGACGATCGGGCGCGCAAAAGCTGCAACCGACGCGGCCCATCCGTGCAACACGCGCAATCAACCTAAAGTCTGAATAGGTCTGCGAGAAATAATACTTCACGCGGAACCCTTGCCAAATCCGCTTCCTGTCGGCATGAGGGCCCCGAAAACGGGCAAGCGCGGACCCTGTCAGGGGCCAAGCGCGCCCGCGTGACCGGCCATCAGGCGTGTTCTCCCGCATGAGCGATCATGCCACGGAGTTCGCGCCTGTCGGCATCTGACAGAACGGACTTAGACGATGGGATACCCCTCCTCCCAGGGTCTTTACGACCCCGCCAACGAACATGACGCCTGCGGCGTCGGCATGGTTGCGCATATCAAGGGAGAGAAAAGCCACGCGATCATCGCGCAGGCGCTGGATATCCTCGACCGGCTCGATCATCGCGGCGCGGTGGGCGCTGATCCGCTGCTGGGCGATGGCGCGGGCATCCTGATCCAGATTCCCGATCCGCTGATTCGCAGCTGGGCGGCCGCCAATGGCCATGATCTCCCGCAGCCGGGCGAATATGCGATCGGCATGTGTTTCCTGCCGCAAGACGATGCCGCGCGCGCCTTTGTGAAGGAGCGGATGGAGGCCTTCACCACCAAGGAAGGCCAGCACTTCATCGGCTGGCGCGAAGTGCCGACCACGCAGGACGGCCTTGGCGCAGCGGTCATCGCATCGATGCCGGTGATCGAAATGGCGGTGATCGGGCGCGGCGCCAACTGTGCCGATCAGGACGCCTTTGAACGCAAGCTGCTGACCATCCGCAAGCAGGTGCAAAACCCGCTGGCGATGCTTGCCGAAAAGCACGGCCTGCCGGGTGTGACCGAAACCTACATCCCGTCCTTCTCGACCCGCACCATCGTTTACAAGGGGCTGCTGCTGGCGACGCAGGTGGGCAGCTTCTACGATGATCTGCGCAACCCCGATTGTGTCTCGGCGCTCGGCCTTGTGCACCAGCGGTTTTCCACCAACACCTTCCCCAGCTGGCGGCTGGCGCATCCGTTCCGCTTCATCGCCCACAACGGCGAAATCAACACGGTGCGCGGCAACGTCAACTGGATGAACGCCCGCCGCCGCACCATGGAAAGCGAGCTGCTGGGGCCCGATCTCGACAAGATGTGGCCGATCATCCCGCACGGGCAATCGGACACGGCCTGCCTTGATAACGCCCTGGAACTGCTGATCGCGGGCGGATATTCGCTTGCCCATGCGATGATGATCCTGATCCCGGAAGCCTGGGCCGGCAATCCGCTGATGACGCCCGAGCGGCGTGCCTTTTACGAATATCACGCTGCCTTGATGGAGCCCTGGGATGGCCCTGCATCGGTGTGCTTCACCGATGGCCGCCAGATCGGTGCGACGCTGGACCGCAACGGCCTCAGGCCCGCACGCTTCTGCGTGACCAAGGACGATATCGTCTGCCTTGCCTCGGAAAGCGGCGTGCTGCCCTTTGCCGAGGAAGATATCGTGCGCAAGTGGCGGCTCCAGCCCGGCAAGATGCTGCTGATCGACTTGGAACAGGGCCGCATCATCGAGGATGATGAACTGAAGGCCGATCTTGCGGGCGCCGAGCCCTATGCCGAATGGCTGCATCAGGCGCAGTACAAGCTTGCCGACATCACCGATGTCGTGCCCGAACTCGCCGCAATTCCGGCCGAGGAAGGGACCTTGCTCCAGCGCCAGCAGGCGTTCGGCTATACGCAGGAAGACATCACCCGCTTCCTTGAGCCGATGGCGCTGGACGGCGATGATCCGATCGGATCGATGGGCACCGACACGCCGATTGCGGTGCTTTCGGGCCGTGCGCGGCTGCTTTACGATTACTTCAAGCAGAACTTTGCGCAGGTCACCAACCCGCCGATCGATCCGATCCGCGAAGAACTGGTGATGAGCCTCACCTCCATGATCGGCCCGCGCCCGAACCTCTTGGGCCGCGATGCGGGCACGCACAAGCGGCTCGAGGTCGATCAGCCGATCCTGACCAACGAGGATCTCGCCAAGATCCGCTCGGTCGAGGAGGCGCTCGACGGCGCGTTCCGCTGCGCCACCATCGACATCACGTGGGATGCCAAGACCGGGGCCGAAGGCCTTGAAATGGCGCTGAAGGAAATGTGCTGGGCTGCAACTGAGGCCGTGCTTCAGGATCACAATATTCTGGTCCTGTCTGACCGGGGCCAGTCCGAAGCGCGTGTGCCCATGCCTGCGCTGCTGGCGACGGCGGCGGTGCATCATCATCTCGTCCGGCAGGGCCTCAGGATGAACACCGGCCTCGTCGTCGAAACCGGCGAAGCGCGTGAAGTGCACCATTTCTGCGTGTTGGCAGGCTACGGCGCGGAGGCGATCAATCCCTATCTCGCCTTCGAGACGCTGGAGGCTCTGCGGAGCCGTCGTCACCCCGATCTGCCCGCCTACAAGGTGCAGCAGAACTTCATCAAGGGCGTGGGCAAGGGCATCCGCAAGGTCATGTCCAAGATGGGCATTTCGACCTACCAATCCTATTGCGGCGCGCAGATTTTCGACGCCGTGGGGCTCAGCACCGCCTTCGTCGAAAAGTATTTCACCGGCACCGCCACCACCATCGAAGGCATCGGCCTTGCCGAAGTCGCCGAGGAAGCGCTGCGCCGCCACGGACAGGCCTATGGCGATAACCCGCTGTATGACGGGATGCTCGATGTCGGCGGGATCTACCAGTATCGCCTGCGCGGTGAGGAACACGCCTGGACGCCCCAGAACGTGGCGCAATTGCAGCACGCGGTGCGCGGCAATGACCCGAAGAATTACGAGGAATTTGCCAAGTCGATCAACGAGCAGTCCGAACGTCTGCTGACGATCCGCGGCCTGCTGGAGTTCAAGAAGGCTGACAAGCCGATCCCGCTCGATGAAGTGGAACCGGCCTCCGAGATCGTGAAGCGCTTCTCGACCGGCGCGATGAGCCTTGGCTCGATCAGCCACGAAGCGCACTCGACCATGGCGATCGCGATGAACCGCATCGGCGGGCGCTCGAACACGGGTGAGGGCGGGGAAGAACCGTTCCGCTTCAAGCCGCTGGCGAACGGCGATTCGATGCGCAGCCGGATCAAGCAGGTTGCTTCGGGCCGCTTCGGCGTGACCACCGAATACCTCGTCAATTCGGACGATATCCAGATCAAGATGGCGCAGGGCGCAAAGCCGGGCGAGGGCGGGCAGCTGCCCGGCCATAAGGTCGACAAGCGCATCGGCGCGGTGCGGCACTCGACGCCGGGCGTGGGCCTCATCAGCCCGCCGCCGCACCACGACATTTACTCCATCGAAGACCTCGCGCAGCTGATCCACGATCTGAAGAACGTGAACCCCGTGGCGCGCATTTCAGTGAAGCTGGTGTCCGAAGTCGGCGTCGGCACGGTGGCGGCGGGCGTCTCCAAGGCGCGCGCCGACCACGTGACGATTGCGGGCTATGACGGGGGCACGGGCGCATCGCCGCTGACTTCGCTGACGCACGCGGGCTCTCCGTGGGAAATCGGCCTTGCCGAGACCCAGCAGACGCTTCTGCTCAACGATCTGCGTGCGCGGATTGCAGTGCAGGTCGATGGCGGCCTGCGCACGGGGCGCGATGTGGCGATTGGCGCGCTGCTCGGCGCGGACGAGTTTGGCTTTGCCACCGCGCCCTTGATCGCGGCCGGCTGCATCATGATGAGGAAGTGCCACCTCAACACCTGCCCCGTCGGCGTGGCGACGCAGGATCCGGTGCTGCGCGCGCGCTTCACCGGCCAGCCCGAACATGTGGTCAACTACATGTTCTTCGTGGCCGAAGAACTGCGGACGATCATGGCCGAAATGGGCTTCCGCACGGTGGCTGAGATGGTGGGCCGGGTCGACCGGCTCGACACCCGCCGGATGGAGCGTCACTGGAAGGCGCGGGGCATCGATCTGTCGCGCATCCTCCATCAGGTGCCGCTCAAGGACGGCGCGAGCCTGCGCCAGATCGGCGTGCAGGACCACGGGCTGGACGGCGCGCTTGATAACAAGCTGATCGCCGATTGCGCCGCTGCCATCGAAACCAAGGCGCCGGTGCAGCTCGCCTACGAAGTGCGCAACGTCAACCGCACAGTCGGCGCGATGCTCTCAGGCGAAATCGCCAAGGCGCACGGGCACGAGGGCCTGCCGACCGATACGGTCCGCATCAACCTCACAGGCGTTGCGGGCCAGAGCTTCGGCGCCTGGCTGGCGCACGGCGTCACGCTCGATCTGGTCGGCGATGCCAATGACTATGTCGGCAAGGGGCTTTCGGGCGGGCGCATCATCGTGCGCCAGCCCGCCGGAGCCCCGCGTGAGGCGCAGGACAACATCATCGTCGGCAATACCGTGATGTATGGCGCTATCGCAGGCGAGGCCTATTTCAACGGCGTTGCCGGTGAACGCTTCGCGGTCAGGAACTCGGGCGCGATCGCAGTGGTCGAGGGCACCGGGGACCATGGCTGCGAATACATGACCGGCGGCGTGGTGGTGGTGCTGGGCAAGACCGGGCGCAATTTTGCCGCAGGCATGAGCGGCGGGGGCGCCTATGTCTACGATCCCGATGGCGCCTTCACCGATCTCGTCAATCACGCGCAGGTCGATCTGCTGCCGATCAGCGCCGCGCCGGATGCGGATGAAGGGACGGGCCGCCCCTCGCAGCGTCCGCGCAGCGTCAATGATTTCGGCATGGGTGACATGCTGCGTCACGATGCCGAACGCCTGCGCATCCTTGTCGAGCGCCACCAGCTCCACACTGGCAGCAAGCTGGCAGGCAGCCTGCTGGCTGATTGGGACGCGGCGCTCGCAAAGTTCGTCAAGGTGATGCCGCGTGATTATGCTGCGGCGCTCAAGAAGCTTGAGGCGGAACGTCAGGAAGCTGAAAGCGTAGCGGCGGAATAGGATTGTCCCACCCCCAACCCCTCCCGCAGGCGGGAGG
>JAGKSZ010000230.1 GCA_018991295.1 Porphyrobacter sp.
TGCGCGGGGCGGGGGCCAGTGCCGGGACAGCAGCCGGAGCAGTGGCGGCGGCGGCATGGCCAGCGTGCCCTGCGCTGCTCACCCGGAACTGCGCCACCAGATCGCCCAGCCGCTGCGCTTCGCTCGACAGGCTGCGGGTCGCCGCGGTCGCCTGTTCGACCATCGCGGCGTTCTGCTGGGTCATGCGGTCGATACTGCCGACCGCGACATTGACCTGTTCAAGGTTGCTCGCCTGCGCGGCGGTGGTCTCTGCGATCTCCTCGACCTGGCGCGTCACGCTGCCCACCTGCGCGACGATTTCGGCCAGTAGCGTGCCGGTCTCGCCCACCAGGCTGACCCCTTCGCCCACATGCGCGCTCGATGTGTCGATCAGCGCCTTGATGTCGCGCGCGGCCTCGGCCGAACGCTGGGCCAGCGCCCGCACTTCATTGGCGACCACGGCAAAGCCCTTGCCCGCCTCGCCGGCCCGCGCGGCTTCAACCCCGGCGTTGAGGGCGAGAAGATTGGTCTGGAAGGCGATCCCGTCGATCACGGCGATGATCTGGGTGATCTCGCGGGCGGATTGTTCGATCGCGCCCATCGCGGCAACCGCCTTGCCGACCACCGCCCCGCCATCGGCGGCGCGCTGATGGGTCTGGGCGATGGCCCGCCTTGCCACGCCTGCGTTTTCGGCAGACTGGCGCGTGAGGCTGACAGTGGTGCTGACCGAGGCGGCGGTTTCTTCGAGGCTGGCGGCCTGCTGTTCGTTGCGCAGGGCCAGATCTTCGCTGGCGGCGCGGATTTCGTCAGAGGAGGTGCGCAAACCCCCTGCGGTTGCCCGCACCGCGCCGATCATCGCCTCAAGCCGCGCCACCGAGGCATTGAACGCCTCCTGCAGCCGCTGATGCTCACCAGCAGGCATCTGCGTGATGCGATGCGTCAGATCCCCCTCAGCCAACCGATCCAAAGCCGCCGACAGGGTTTCAACCACTGCTGCCTGTGTTGCCGCGTTGGCCTTGTCCGACTTGATCGCCGCACGGAAGGTTTCAATGGCGCGGGTCATGGTGCCGATCTCGTCATTGCGGTGCACGGTGGTGATCCCCGCATCGGCATCGCCTGCGGCCATGTCGCGCATGGTGTCGATGGTCCGGTAGATCGGCCAGAGCACCTTGCGCCGGAACACAAGGTAGCCTGCACCCACCGCCACGATCACCAGCAGCACCGCAAGGCAGGCGCCGCCGATGATCAGCATCTGGAGAACGGCGTTCTCCTCCATCGCATCGGCAGTCTGCTGTTCGCTCATGGCCACCAGATCATTGATGCTGGCGCGGTGGGTGCGATAGATTTCCAGCAACCTGCGGTGCGAGGCGAGCATGGCGGCCTGATCGCCGCGTTCGGCCGCCGGCTTGAGCGACTGGTTGACCTCGTTCCAGAACGCCTTGCCCGTTGTTTGCGCATTGGCGGCAACAGCGGCCTTCAGGTCATCGGACATCGGGCTTTGCGCCCAGCGCGCTTCGGCCTGCCAATAGGCTTTTTCCAGCTTGTCCAGCCGGTCTGCATTGATCGCATGGGCATCGCGGTGGAGCGCCATGATGCTGGCATTGGCAAAGCTTTCAACGAGGAACATCGGCGGCGGCAGGATATCGGCGCGGAAATCGGACAGCAGCTGTTCTTCATTGTCGAGCGCGCCGCCATGGCGGACGTGATTGATCCCGACCCCGGTCAGCAGCAGGATTACCGCCCCCCCCCCGCACAAGGTAATCCCGCCGATCCGCGAATATTTCTCGATCGTCATGCTGTCGTATCCGATGTTGGGCCGGCGCACGCTGGGCCAGCGCAAGCTGTGCAGGCTTCTGGTTAAGCGCGGTTGGGATAAGGCCGGTTTTCCGCGCCTCTATGCGCAAGCCCCTAGGACAGCAGGACGGATTTCTTCGCGGCTGCGCGGCTAGAGAGCCGCCTCACACCGCGCTTGCGGGCGCATCCCGGCCGATCCCGAGGCTGCACCTGCCAGCGCCATCAAGAGGCTGAGCGACTATGGCCAATGTCCGTGTTCTGGTGGTCGACGATTCCGCGGCGATGCGCGCCCTGTTCTGCGACATTCTCGACAATGCCAAGGGCGTGGCCGTGTGCGGCACGGCCAGGAACGCCGATGAAGCGCGCAGCCAGCTTGAGGCGCTGAAGCCCGATGTGCTGACGCTCGATGTGGAAATGCCCGGCATGAGCGGGATGGAATTTCTCGAAGAGGTGATGGCCACACGGCCGATGCCGGTGATCATGCTCTCCAGCATCACCCAGGCCGGCACCGGCACCGCCCGGCGTGCGCTGGAGCTCGGCGCGGTGCACTGCTTCCCCAAGCCGCTGCACACCTCGCGCGAGGAGTTTGATGCCACCGTGCGCCAGCTAGGCGATATTGTGCTGAAGGCGGCATCGGGCGAATTGCAGCCCGGCGGCGAGGGCGGGGATGATGGCGCGGGCGGGGCTGCGAAATATCGCTCCGACGGGCGGATTGTCGCGCTCGCCTGCGGGGCGGCGGGGATCGAAACTGCGCGGCAGGTGCTGGCCGCCTATGATGCGGGCTGCCCGCCCACGATCGTGCTGTTCGATGCCGATCCTGCCGCAGTCGAGAACGCGGTGCGCGCGATGCGCCATTCGCTGCCCTGCCAGCTGGGTGATGCGGTGGACGGGGTTTCGCTGGAGCCGGGCAAGGTGTGGCTGGCGCATGACCCCAGCCGTCATGTGATCATCGAGGCGGGCGAGCCGCCGCGCCTCAGGCTGATCGACCGCGAGGAGGTGAACGGCTGCCGTCCATCGGCGGACCTGCTGTTTGGCAGTTTGGCCCGCACGGGCCTTCCGGCGCTTGGCGGGCTGCTCACCGGCAGCGGCACTGACGGGGTGCGCGGCCTCGGGATTCTGGCAAGCGCCGGGGCGAGGGTTTTCCACCAGCGCCCCGCCGATTATTCCCCGCGTGACCGCTATGATGCGGTGCGCGCGCAAGGGACCGAGCTTGCCGATCTGCGGCAGGAAGCGATCCCGGACTGGATTCTGGAAGCGACCAACGCTGCGGCCTGACATCTCGACCCCGATGGTGTTGAAGGGCGGGGCAGAGCCAGGCTGCCGTGCCGCACCCCCCGACGTTCAGAGGTTGGCCAAGTGACCTAACAATTGATAATTTCTCATTAGGCGTTTGTCGCAAGGTGCTGTAATTCGTTCTCCCTCAGGGGGGAATCAATGCGTTTCGCAGTGCTGCGTCGTTGCACGCGGCTTTCTTACATGGTTGACGCGCCTGGTTGCGCCGTGCCCCTCCTTGATGGCGCGGCGCTCTGCTGTCATCCGTTTGCGCCTGTTCCGGGAACCGGCCGCGCATGATCCCTTCGGGCCCCCTGCGCCGAGCGGCCAGCCGTTCGCTGAGCCAGCGGGCCTCCCAATATCTTGCATCTTATGTGCGTCGCCGTGCCCTGAAGGGTCTGGCGGCGTTTTTTGTTTCTCAAGAGGAAATGTCATGACCACCACCGTCCGCAATCGCAATGCCACGCTTCGCGCTTCGACCGCGCTTGTCCCTGCGGCGGCTTTGCTGGCGCTCATCCCGTCGCAGGCCTTTGCGCAGGACGATACCTGGGATGGTGAGGTCAGCAACGATTGGGAAACAGGTTCCAACTGGGACGGCAATCTCGTTCCCGGCGTGCTGAGCAATGTCTTCATCAACAACGGCACCTTGCTCAATCAGCCGGTGATCGACCTCGCCCAGACGGCAGCCTCGACTGCGATCAGCGCCGGATCGCTGACCGTAAACGCATCGCTTACCTCGCCGGTGACGACATCGGGCACGGGTATCCTGCGGATCAACGTCGGCGGGCAGGTCACCGGCACGGTGACGATTGGGGGCACCGGAACCAGCAGCAATGCAGGCGCGATTGACGGCGCGCTGATCGTCAATGGCGGCATCTTCAACAATTCAGGCTTTACGTCAGGGGCGACCACACTCAACCGCGGCAACCTCAACCTCAACACCGGAAGCAACATCCCCGCCAACCAGCCGCTGACGATCAATGGCGGCACGCCGAATGTGAATGTCGTCGAGGCCGTGGGTACGCTTTCGGGCACCGGCGGCAATATCAATTTCGGGTCCGGCGCGCGCTTGACGGTGAACCAGGCCGTGGATGGCACCTATGCGGGCAACTTCACGGGCATTAGCACTTCCGGCCAGACCTATTTCGCCAAGTCCGGCGCCGGGACGCTTACGCTTAGCGGTACGAGCAATGTTGGTGGTGGCGGCGTCATCGACCTACTTGGTGGGCGCCTTGTGGTTCAGAATGGCAATGCCATTGGTAATTCCACTATTGTCATTGTTTCGGGCGGCATATTCCAATTGGAGGCCAATGAGACGATCGGCGCACTGGCTACCGGGGCTGTTGGCATCGAGCTCGGCAATTTCACGCTCACGCTTGCAGGCACCGGCGGCAGCATTGGTACAAACATTGCGGGCGTCGTTTCGGGCACGGGCGGGCTGACTTTCACCAGTTCTGGTCTGAACACGGCCCTTTCCGGCGAAAATACCTACACCGGCACAACGCGCGTGTCTGCGGGTCTGGTGCGATTGGGCGGCAGCAACCGTCTGGCAACAGGTTCCTCGCTGCTGGTGGACGGCGGCACGCTCAACACGCAGGGTTTCAGCAATACGCTGGCTGGCGTGCGCCTTGATAGCGGTACCATCAATGGCGGCGGCACGCTGACCTCAACCAGCGATTTCGATGTGCGCTCGGGCACTATCGCCACCAGCCTTGCAGGCAATGTCGGCCTCAACAAGACCACCGCGGGTTCGGTCACGATGTCAGTGGCAAACACTTACACCGGGCTGACAAGAGTTTCGGCCGGGACCCTCAACATCACCAATGCCAATGCGCTGGGTACCGGCGCGCAAGGGACGATTGTGGAGGCGGGGGCGACGCTGCTGCTGACCGGCGCGATCGACGAGGCCGACCAGGTGTTCGCGGCCATGCGCGCCCTGCCAGAGCCCGCCGACCACGCCGGGACCGAGCTGCACGCCCCGGTGCTGGTGGTGCCGCGCGTGTTCGAGCCCGAGCTGTGCCGCCGGCTGATCGATTTCTACGACCATGACGGGGGCGTGCCGTCCGGCACCATGCGGCAGGTCGGCGGCAAGACCGTCGCCGTGCTGGACAACTTCAAGAGCCGCAAGGACGCCACCATCGAGGACGAGACCTTCCGGGACCTGCTGCGCGCGCGGGTCGAGAAGCGGCTCATCCGCCAGATCAACCGGGCGTTCCAGTTCAACCCGACGCGGATCGAACGCTACATCGTGGCCTGCTACGACGCCGAAGACGGCGGCTACTTCCGGCCCCATCGCGACAACACCACCACCGGCACCGCGCACCGCAAGTTCGCCTGCTCGATCAACCTGAACGCCGAGGAGTTCGAGGGCGGCGACCTGCGCTTCCCCGAATTCGGGCCGAAGACCTACCGCCCGCCGACCGGCGGGGCCGTGGTGTTCTCATGCTCGCTGCTGCACGAGGCGACGCCGGTCACCAAGGGCCGCCGCTACGCCTTCCTGCCGTTCTTCTTCGACGAGGCCGGCGAGGAGCTGCGCCAGAAGAACCTGCACACCCTTCAGCTCGCCGCGGAAACGGCCGCCGCCAGCTCATAGCCGCCGGGCGCCGCGCAGCTGCATATAGAACCCGGTCAGGGCGAACGGCATCACCCAGCCGACCCAACCCATGGTGATGTAGCGCATGGGACCCATGTCCTGGACGAACGCGATGGGCGCATCAAACAGCCAGCGCGTCACGACGAACGAAAGCGTCAGGGCGTAGTTCTGCGCCATCAGCTGGCGGTGCAGCGCCACGTTTCGCCCTCGGATCGCCCACCAGCTTAGCATCGCGGTGCCCGTCCAGCAGACGGCCAGGCAGAACAACCCGACCGCAAACCCGACGGTGCGGGTGAGCTCCAGATGGAAAGACATGTAGAACGCGCTGGCCGCGCCCAGCGCCACCCCGCACAGGTAGCCGTAGCCGACGGCGCGATGCAGGCCGGGCCGGGTCCGCCTCAGCCGCTCCCAAAACTGCAACGGACCGAGGAACAGAGCGGCCGACCCACCGAGAATGTGAGCGGCCATGACCGGCAGGTGCGGCCAGAAGCGCCCGTAGGTCTGCTCCGACAGCACGTAGAAGGGCAGAGCATCCCGGCGGAAGATCAACACAGCCACGACCGCCAGCGCGCAGGCGCCGAGCGTCGCCGCCAGGATCGTCAGGACCCGGGCCATGACCGCGAAGCGACGCGGCAGCGGGAAGGTCTCAAGTTCAAGAAGCAAGGCGTCCATCCTTCCGCATCCAATCGACGGCGTCGGCGATCATCTGTTCCAGCGACGGCGAGACGTAGCCGAGCTCGCGGCTCGCCTTCAGCGACGCCACCGACTGGTGACCGCAGACGATCTCCGCGCCTTCGGGCGTCAGATCGGGTTCCCGGCGCGTCACGTACGAAGCCAGCAGCGAGGCCGCGCCCATGGCCTTCAGCAACCCGGCGGGCGTCGGCCGCGCCGGCGTCGACCGGTCCAGCAGCCGCCCGGCGCAGGCGATGAAGTCCAGGTAGGAGGCATGCGGACCTGGCAGGATGTACCGCTCGCCCACGGCCGCGCGATCCACGGCGTCGATGTGGGCCTGGGCGACCGCGCCGGCATGACAGAAGACGGTCGACCCCGGCGGCGCCCCGGGCAGCGAGCCGTCATGCACCATCCGAATGAGCCGGGACCAATTGTGCGTATCGTACCGGCCCACGATGCTGCAGGGATTGAGGATGGTGGCCGGCAGGCCCTCGTCGATCGCCTTCAACACCAGGTCGTCGGCCAGCGACTTCGAGCGGATGTAGCCGATCGGCGAGGCCGACCCAGGCCGCGGCGAGGATTCATCGATGTCGCGGAAGGAGGTTCCGTAGACGCCCACCGTCGAGGTGTGAACGACCCGCGCCACGCCTTTGCGCAGCGCCGCGTTCATCAGGTGGCGAGCGCCCTCCACATTGATCGCGTGCTGACGGGCGTTGTTCAGCCGCCAGAAGCTGGTGTCCCCGGCGAGGTGGAACAGGCAATCGAGGTTGTCTGGGATCGCCGACGCCAGGGTCGATGGATCGGCGAGATCGCCTCGAACAAAGCTGACGTTCTCCGCTTCGCGCTCAGGACCCGCCGAGCGCTTGAGGATGAAGACGCGCCAGCCGTCGGCCACGAGGCGTTCGACCAGATTGCGTCCCAAAAACCCGGTCCCGCCGGTGACGAGCGCGCGCCTCATATCCCCTCCCCGCGACCTTGTCGTCGCGCTTCATATCCGATATCGTATTCACATACATATCTGTATCTGAAAGTGCAAGCGGCAGGAGACGTAATGGCGCGGATGACTCGCGAAGAGACACGGGAGCAGACGCGGGAACGCCTCTTGGCGGCGGCGCGCACTGTGTTCGCGCGTAATGGCTTCGGCGGCGCCTCCATCGACGGGATCGCCGAGCGCGCCGGGTATTCCCGCGGGGCGTTCTATTCGAACTTCGCGGGCAAGGAGGCGATCTTCCTGGAGCTTCTCGCGCGGCATATGGAAGGAGAGCGTGAAGCTGGGCGACGGATCGCCGAGTCCTCCGCGGATCTGAACCAGATCATCGACGCCCTCGCCGAGCGCTACGCCACCGACCAGAACGACCAGGAGTGGTGCATGCTCTCCGTGGAGTTCTCGTTGCAGGAAGGCCGCTCACCAGCCTTCGCCGAACAGGCGGCGGCGCTGAACGCCGCCCATCTGGCGGGCTCAGCCGAGGTCGTCCGGCGCCTGTGTCAGATCGCCAATGTCCATGCGGTTGACCCAAACCGCGCCGCTGCGCTCTTCCTGGCCTTTCGTCAGGGCCTGGCGCTTGCAGCCGCCGGCCCCGCGCCCCAGCTTTCTCCGTCGGACATCCAGACCGGGCTAAGGCTGTTCATACGCGCGCTGCTAACGCCGGACGAGGACGCCGGCGCCTGAGGCGGCCGGCGATCGGCTGCAAGTCATTGGAAACGCTGACGCGCCGTGGCGGGCGATGATGAGAACTGCGTCTGCGCGCCGTTAGCCGACGCTCTGCGACATCCGCCACAGGAGGCGGTCGGTCAGTCGATCGGGAAGCAACCAGGTAAGGAACATGATCAACTTGGCGCCGCCGCCGGTTGCGTAGCGCGGACGCGGATTGCGCGCCGCCACCGCCTTGCCGATCGTCCGCGCGACGACTTCAGGCGGAGAGGCCATGCTCGAAGCTTCGGCGCCTCCCAGCATCGCGGCGTGGCGTCGCGCATAGGGGCCGTAGGCCGTGCCCCCCGATTGCGCAATCAGGCTATCGCGCGCGATTTCGTTCCATTCGCTGCGGATGGCGCCGGGTTCGATCACGATCACCCGAACGCCAAATGGTTTGAGTTCGAGCCGCATGCAATCGGAGAGCCCTTCCACCGCGAACTTGGTGGCGTGATACCAACTCCCGAACGGCTCGCCGAGTTTGCCCCCGACCGACGTGACGTTGACGATCGTTCCAGACTTCTGCGCCCGCATGAGTGGAATGACGAGTTGGCTGAGCCGCGCCAGGCCCATCAAGTTCACTTCGCCCTGGCAGCGGCCCTCGTCCATCGGCACATCCTCAAGCGCGCCATAGCTGCCATAGCCGGCATTGTTGACGAGCACGTCGAGCCCGCCGAGGCCGGCGGCGGCCCCGGCCATGATGCGCTTGATCTCGGCGCTCTTCGTCACGTCGCCGCCGATCAGCACGGCCTTGCCGCCGGCCGCCTCGACATCGCCGGCGACGAGTTCAGCCTTGTCGCGGCTGGCATTGTAATGGACGCCGACGCGGGCGCCATTGGCGCCGAAGGCGCGCGCCGCGGCCGCGCCGATGCCGGTGCTGGCGCCGGTGATCAGGATGCGCTTGCCCTCGAGATCGGCAATCTTCGGCCAATCCGCCGCGGTCTGTTGCTGAGCCATGATGCGAGCGCTCCCTTAATCGATTGAATTTATCCGACAGTCTTTCATGACCAGCATATCGCCGGATGCGCGACATGCCAGAGCCTTGGGCGCAGGCGCGCCGTGCGGTCGGCACGCCCCGGCAAAGTGAGCGTCAAGCCTGCGGCAAATAGGCGGCGCGTCCGCTCGCCAGCGCCTGGTCGAGCAGCTCGATTCGGTCCTGGCCCCAGAAGACCTCGCCATCCAGCACATAGGACGGCGCGCCGAAGACGCCGGCGGCGATCGCCTCAATGCGATTGGTCTCGTAACGCCCGGCGCTGGCCTCGCCTTCCGCCGCGGTCAGCAGCAGCTCGGCCGGCAGCCCCTCCGTGACGGAGAGTTCGGCGATCACCGCCCGGTCGGCTAGATCGCGCTCTTCGGCCCAGATCGCCCGGCCGGCGCGGCGCAGGAAGGC
>JAGKSZ010000231.1 GCA_018991295.1 Porphyrobacter sp.
GGCACGATCCGCACGCGGATGCTGTGTTGCGAACCGACTTCGACCATGTTGTTGATTTGCTCGCGCGACGCAGTGGGCTTGGCGATCAGGATCTGCCCGATATTGTGGCGTTCCACCAATTCGCCGACGTCGCCCGTGGGGTAGGTGCGCAGGCCGGCGGCCATCAGGCCGGTCTTGTCCGGGTCATCGTCAATCAGCGCGATGGGGCCATGCTTCATCTCGCCTGCGGCATAGCCTTCTGCGTGGATGTAGCTGATTTCCTTCAGCTTAAGCGCGCCCTCCAGCGCCAGCGGGTAATCCTGCCCGCGCCCCAGATACAGCACATCGCGGGCCGGCGCGATCAGATGCGCCATCGCGGCGATATCATCATCATGCGCCAGCGCTGCATTGAGCGCAGCAGGCGCTTCGAGCAGGTGGCGCACAATGTCCGCTTCCTCCTCGCGGTCGAGGCGGCCTTTCTTCACGGCCATATGCGCAGCCAGCGCCGCCAGCACGGCAAGCTGGCAAGTGAACGCCTTGGTCGAGGCGACACCGATTTCCGGCCCCGCATGGGTGGGCAGCAGCAGGTCCGCCTCGCGCGCCATGGTGCTGGTGGGCACATTGACGACGACGCCGATGGTCTGGCCGTTCGCCTTGCAATGCCTGAGCGCGGCGAGCGTATCAGCCGTCTCGCCGCTTTGCGAGATGAACAGCGCCAGCCCGCCCGGTTCAAGCACCGGATCGCGGTAACGGAATTCGGACGCCACATCGATGTCCACCGGCACGCGGGCGAATTGTTCGAACCAGTATTTCGCCACCATCCCGGCATAAAAGCTCGTGCCGCACGCGACGATTGTCAGGCGGCGAATGGCGGAAAGATCAAAATCGATCTGCGGCAGCGCCACCGAATTGTCCGAACGGCGCAGGTACGAGCTCAGCGTCTGCGCGACCACGGTGGGCTGTTCGTAGATCTCCTTCTGCATGAAGTGGCGATAATTGCCCTTCTCCACCATCGCCGCCGATGCGCCCGACATCTGGACTTCACGCGTGACGGGGGTGCCCGCAGCATCGAAGATGTCCGCTGAACCGCGCCGGATCACCACCCAGTCGCCTTCTTCGAGATAGGCGATGCGCTGGGTCAGCGGCGCCAGCGCAAGCGCATCGGAGCCCAGATACATCTCCGCCTCATCACCCCCGTCCCCATAGCCCACCACCAGCGGCGAGCCGAGCCGCGCACCGATCAGCAGATCAGGGTGCTGGCGGAAGGCAATGGCCAGCGCAAAAGCACCCCGCAAACGCGGCAGCACAGCGCGCACCGCCGCCACCGGATCAGCCCCGGCCTCAACCTCGGCCGAGATAAGATGCGCGACGATTTCAGTATCGGTTTCGCTTTCGAAAGTGCGGCCCTTGGCGATCAGTTCGGCGCGCAGGTCCTTGTAATTTTCGATAATGCCATTGTGAACGATCGCCACCTCACCTGTTGCGTGGGGGTGGGCGTTGGATGCAGTCGGCGCGCCGTGGGTGGCCCAGCGGGTGTGGGCAATGCCCACATCGCCCGGCGCAGGATCGCCGGCCAGCACTGTGACAAGATTGGCAAGCCGCCCTTCGGCCCGGCGGCGCACCAGCGCGCCACCATGCAAGGTGCAGATCCCGGCGCTGTCATAGCCGCGATACTCCATGCGCTTCAGCCCATCGACCAGACGATCCGCAACGCTGCCCGCGCCCACGATCCCGATAATGCCGCACATCTTTATGGATCTTCCCTTGCTGCCGTTTGCGCTGCTCTAACCCCGCGATCCTTAACGGCAAGCCCAACAATCAGGGGTGCCGGACAGGCTTAGGAAAAAAACAACCTTTCCCTCCTATTCACCATTCTTCGAGACGCAACCTTCGCCTGTGTGGGGCGATGCGAGTGCAATGGATTGAGACCCTCGGGGGCTGGGAATGAGCGCATTCGGCAAAAAGGGCAATGCAGGCGGGATGAAGCCGGGCGCACGTCCGGCTTTCGGTGTCGCACGGCCCATGAAGGGCGCGGGCGCAGCCCCGCGCGGCGGCGAGCAATTCCCGCCGATCCCGGGTGAGGCGCCCGCTGCGCGCCCCGCTCCGACGCCGCCACCCACGCCTTCGCACCGCCCGGCCAGCACATCCGAGGCGATCGACCGCCTCAATGAACGCATGGCCGCGGTCAACGAGGCCAATTCCGAAGTCGGCGGCTTTGAAGCCAGCGTCCACAAGATCAAGGAACAGGTGCTCCCGCGCCTGCTCGAACGTGTCGATCCCGAAGCGGCCGCCACGCTTTCCAAGGAGGAACTCTCCGAGGAATTCCGCCCGATCATCATGGAAGTGCTGGCCGAGCTGAAGGTCACGCTGAACCGGCGCGAACAATTCGCGCTGGAAAAGGTGCTGATCGACGAACTGCTCGGCTTTGGTCCGCTCGAAGAACTGCTGAACGATCCGGACGTGTCCGATATCATGGTCAACGGGCCGGATCAGACCTACATCGAAAAGAAGGGCAAGCTGCAACTCGCCCCGATCCGCTTCCGCGATGAACAGCACCTGTTCCAGATCGCGCAGCGGATCGTGAACCAGGTCGGCCGCCGCGTCGACCAGACCACGCCGCTCGCTGACGCCCGCCTGAAAGACGGCTCTCGTGTGAACGTGATCGTCCCGCCGCTGAGCCTTCGTGGCACCGCGATATCGATTCGTAAGTTCTCCGAAAAGCCGATCACCATCGACATGCTG
The DNA here is from genome assembly GCA_018991295.1 of Porphyrobacter sp. Lineage (GTDB taxonomy): Bacteria > Pseudomonadota > Alphaproteobacteria > Sphingomonadales > Sphingomonadaceae > Erythrobacter. The sequence goes on from JAGKSZ010000231.1 coordinate 2,722, forward strand.
CGCGACTTCGGGTCGATGTCGGACAAGATGGCGACCGCGCTGAAAATCGCGGGCGCGTGCCGCATGAACATCGTCATCTCGGGCGGTACGGGTTCGGGTAAAACCACCATGCTCAACGCCCTGTCGAAGATGATCGACCCGGGCGAGCGGGTGCTGACCATCGAAGACGCGGCCGAACTTCGCTTGCAGCAGCCGCACTGGCTGCCGCTGGAAACCCGCCCGCCGAACCTTGAAGGGCAAGGCGCGATTACCATCGGTGACCTCGTGAAGAACGCCCTGCGTATGCGTCCTGACCGCATTATCCTCGGCGAAATTCGCGGCGCGGAGTGCTTCGATCTCCTCGCGGCAATGAACACGGGTCACGATGGTTCGATGTGTACGCTCCACGCCAACTCCCCGCGTGAATGCCTTGGCCGTATGGAAAACATGATCCTGATGGGCGACATCAAGATCCCCAAGGAAGCCATCAGCCGCCAGATCGCCGAATCGGTCGATCTGATCGTGCAGGTGAAGCGTCTGCGCGATGGTTCGCGCCGCACCACCAACATCACCGAGGTGATCGGGATGGAAGGCGATGTGATCGTGACGCAGGAGCTGTTCAAGTTCGAATATCTCGACGAGAGCGAGGACGGGAAGATCCTCGGCGAATTCCGAAGCTCGGGCCTGCGCCCCTATACTCTGGAAAAAGCACGGCAATTCGGCTTCGATCAGGCTTATTTGGAGGCCTGCCTGTAAGGCAGGCGGTTCGGCCTAACCGGCCGGCGGCCGGTCGGCCTTGCGAACCCTTCGGGTTCGTTGGCGGCGCAGTAGATATCGCTTCTTCAGTCTCTCCCCGTTCCGGAGGAATGGGGAGGTGGCAGCCCGCAGGGCTGACGGAGGGGTAACGAGGCACACAACGCCCCTTCCGCCGTGCCACCTCTCCATCCCTTCGGGACGGGCGGGCCGATCAGGCCTTCAGCAACACCGGCAGGCTCAGCGCCAGCAATCCTGCGCCCAGCATCGCTGTGAGCACGAACAGCGTGGTCCACGGCATCCAGCCGACCCGTTCGAGCCGCGCCACATTGCGCAGCCGCGCACGGCGGCGCTCCATTACGGTGGCAAATACCGCAACCAGCCAGCACGCCCCGCCCGCCCAGGCCAGCTGGGCGGCATCGCTCATCAGTTCGAAGTGCCGGATCGCATCCATCATCCCGCCATATGGGGCGAGCTGCGCCTTGCGCAATCCTCTGGTCTGCGCCAAGCCCGCGAACAATGGATGGCACGATCGCCCGCCCCCGCCCGCTTCTTGCACTCTTCGTCCGGTTGCTTGCCGCCGCCGCGCTGGCGACGATGGGCATGTTGGTGAAGCTGGCGGGAACGCGGGGTGCGCACCTTGTCGAACTGATCTTCTGGCGGCAGGCGCTCACCGCGGTGCTGCTGGGCGCAGGGTTTGCGCTCGCCGGAAGGCTTTCCATGCTCCGCACCCAGCGCCTGCCCGCCCATGCCCGGCGCGCAGGCAGCGGCCTGTTCGGGATGGTCTTCACCTATGGCGCCGTGCTGCTGCTGCCACTGGCCGAGGCGACCACACTGGGCTTTACCGCGCCCATCTTTGCCGTGCTGCTGGCGATTGTCCTGCATGGCGAACGGATCGGCCCCTACCGCTGGGCAGCGGTGGCGATGGGTTTTGCAGGGGTCATCGTGGTGATGCAGCCCTTTGGCGGCCTTGATGAAGGCGTGACGCTGGCAGGCATTGCTGTCGGCCTTGTCGCGCCGTTCATGGTGGCGGTGATCAGCTTCCAGTTGCAGGATCTCAACACCACCGAAAACCCGTGGAGCATCGTTTTCTGGTTTGCCGCCCTGTCGACCCCTGTGGCCGCGCTCGCCCTGCCCTTTGTCTGGGCCACGCATGATCCGCTGACCTGGGCGCTGATCCTTGGCATGGGGCTGGTGGGGGCGGCGGCACAGATGCTGCTGACCACCTCGCTGCGCTTTGGCTCTGCCGCGGTGATCCTGCTGATGGATTACACCGCGCTGCTGTGGGCAAGCTTTTACGGCTATGCCATCTTCGATCG
>JAGKSZ010000232.1 GCA_018991295.1 Porphyrobacter sp.
CCCCCCCCCGCCCCCCCCCGGCGGGCGGGTTGTGGGGGGGGCAGCCAGGGGCCGGACCCGGGGCCCCGGCGCCCGCCGCCCCTCTTCCAGCCCCCCGAAGTCCCCCGGCCCGCCCCCCCCCTTTGTGCCCCCCGGCGGCCAAAAAGGGCCACCGGGGGGAGCCCCGCCATAACCGGGACGAACCGCCACAGCCTCCATCGCATCGCGCAGCACGCCTGCAATATCTGTGGCATCAATGGTGGTCCCCAGCCCCTCGGCCTGTCCGCGCAGGTCTTCGATCAGTACACCGAGCGCGCGGCCGTCCTCGCGCTCCCAGATGGCGCCCTGCGCAAAGGCCTCGGCAGCTGCACAAAGCCGCCCCAGTGCATCAGCAAGAGCAACCTGCCGCGGCCAATCGGCAAGCGGCATGACAAGCGCCTCAGCCTCCTGCCACCACGCGGCAATCTCAGCCTTGTCGGCGGCCTTGCGCAGGGCTTCCATGCCGGGCGCAGGCGCTGGGCCGCGCAGGTAGCGGTCAAACGCGCGCAGGCTCTTCAGCCAGTCAGCGCGCACCCCCGGGTCCCACCCTCGCACCAGCGGATGGGCGAAAGCAGCGACAAGATTGCCCGGATCGGCACCATTTGCAGCGATTTCGGCCAGCAGCCCAAACAAACGGCCTGCGGTCGTCAAGGCTAGCGGACGGCCAGCGGAATCGTCGGCAACGATGTGCCAGCGTTCAAGATGCTGCGCCACCCGACGAGCAAGGCCGCGATCGGCGGTGACCACGGCTATGCGCTGCTCCGGTTGCTCCAGCCCTTGCCGCACCATGAGAGCGATGGCCTGAGCCTCCTCCTCGATGCTGGCAGCACTAAGCAGCCGCACGCCGTCAAGCCTGCGCTTGCCGGCATCCAACGCCTGCCAGACGCGGCTCGCCTCAGGTGGCAGGAACAGCGAGGAAATCGCATGGCTGCGCGCAGGATCAGCGGCGGCGATACCGCGGCGGTGCCACTGCTGGACCTCGGCGCGGTTCACACCCATGCGATTGAGCAGCAACTTGAGATGGTATTGCGGATGGGTCAGTGCATCGCCCGCACCAAAGATCGGACCTCCGGGTTCGTCCGAAGCGCCGGCACACCCAAGCTCCTCCCAAGCGGAATCCGCCATTGCCAGATCGAGATCCGGGAGCACCACAGCGCCCTGAGGCAGTTCTGCCACGACCCGTAACATCCGAGCCAGCGCAGGTGAGGCGCTCGTGACACCGGCAGCGATGATCGGATGCGGCGGGGGGGCTGCCTTCCATCGCCTGGCAGCCTGATCGAACAGCAGATTTCGCCGGGTGGCCGCATCAACTTCGCCGCGCTCTGCCAGTTCTGCCTGCCAACGCGCACTGACCCGCGCAAACAGGCGGATCGATCGCTGCCAATGCCCAGCCAGACTTCCCAACTGGTCAAGCACCGCATCGGCAAGAAGATCGGTGACGGCCTTTTCTTCGACCAGCAGCCGGTCGATCGTGCGAGCCATCTCACGCGCGAGACTGAGCCTCGCGCGGCCCGGCAGCGCGTCCATTCCTTCCGCCGCGCGTTCCTCGGCGATCAGGCGGTCCAGTGTCAGCCAGCGGCGCACAGGATCGCAGGCTGGCGGTGTCTCGGCAGCGACAAGAGGATCGAACGCTGCGCCGAGCTTTTCGTCCAGATCAAGGTCGCCCACAGCGATCATGCGCGGCATAAGAAGGCCGCCCTCGCCGCTCTCGCCTGCATGGCGGATGAAAGCTTCGGACATGGTGCGCGCCGCGCGGCTGCTTGGCACCAGCAGCGTCAGGCGGGCAAGACCAAACCCCTCTTCACGGTAACGCGGCACAAGGCCCGCCACGAGCGCATCGGCAAAGCCGCGATGCGCGGCTATCGAGTAGACGAGCGGGCCGGGTTTGCGCGGCTCAGCCACCCGTCAGCGCCTCCTCGGTGGGGCGGATCATCTGCGGCGTGCCAACCTCAAACCACAGACCCGTGAACGAGATGCCATAAAGCCGTCCCTCCTCCATCGCACGGTTCCACAGGAGATTGGTTGAAAACGGTCCCTCGGGCGCATCACGCAGCAGGCGGTGACTGACGAGCTGGATACCGGTGTAAATGAACGGCGCGATCCTTGCCGGGCGGCGGCGCGACAGGCGCCCCATCGGATCCATGTGAAAATCCCCGGAGCCTGCAAAATTCATAGCACGCGCATGGGGCACGACCAGCAGCAACGCATCCATCGCCTCCGGGTCCCAGCGGCGCGAAAGATCGTGGAAGGCGCTCTTGGGGCCATCGAGCCAGATATTATCGGCGTTGAGGGCAAAGAAAGGATCAGGCAATTGCGGCAGGGCCTTGAGCATCCCGCCACCGGTTTCGAGCAACTGCACCCGCTCATCCGAAACGCTCACCCTGGGGCTCTTGCGGGCGAGGACATGGGCCTCAAGCGCATCGGCAAGATAGTGGACGTTGACCACCGCTTGCGCGATCCCTGCATCGGCAAGCCGGTCAAGCGCATGGTCAATCAGCGCCTTTCCGGCAACGCGGACCAGCGGCTTGGGTTGACTGACGGTGAGTGGCCGCATCCGCTTGCCGAGCCCGGCGGCAAGGATCATCGCCGTATCGGACGCAAGCTTGCTCACGCGGGGAACGCTCCGTTGGCAGCGCGCAAATCGGCCGGAATATTGGCATCGAACCAGGCCGCCACGGGACCAAGCGCAGGGTGGGCCAGATCGCGTTCGAGCGCAGCCCAAACCCGCGGGATCATGGCAAGGTAACGCGGCTTTCCATCCCGGCGCTCCAGGCGGGTGAAGATGCCGACAATCTTGGCATTGCGCTGCGCGCCAAGCGTCGCATAGTCGGCAAGGAAATCGTCATCAGCCCCGCCGATGGCCTGCGCATAATGCAACAGCATGGCCGTTTCGAGATGCACATCGACATCGCGCCGAGCGTCCTGAAGCAGTGAAACAAGATCATAAGCCGGATGCCCGACCAGCGCGTCCTGAAAATCGATCAACCCCTGCGGCGCGGTCGCTTTGCCGCCGAGCAGCATGATGTTTTCGGCATGGTAATCGCGAAGCACAGTGACGCCGGGGGCCTGCCGCTGCATGACCGGCGTGAGCACTTCATCCCAAGCCTTTGCATAGGCATCAGCATCCACATCAAGGCCCTGCGCCGGGCACCACCACTCGGTCAGCAATGCCGCCTCGCGCTGGTAAACCGCCATATCATAAGGGGCGAAGGGTCCGGGTGGCAGACGGTGGAGCGCGGCCAGCGCATCGACCGCGGCCTCATACGCTGCGCGCTCTTCGGCAGGATTGGCATCAAGCCAATCGCGCATGCGGTCATTGCCGAAGTCTTCGGTCAGCACCCAGCCCTGCGCAGCATCTTCGGCAAGGATGGCAGGTGCTCGCATTCCGCCCCCATTCAGCCAATGGGCGACACGCAGGAAGGGCGCTG
>JAGKSZ010000233.1 GCA_018991295.1 Porphyrobacter sp.
ACGCCCGGTTCCTGCTTGGCGGTGCGGATTGTCAGCGAGGTCTTGACGCTTTCCACATTGGGCGCGGGCGTCAGCTTGCCGGTCAGGAATTCCTGAAAGCTCTGAAGATCCTTGCTCACGATCTTGAGAATGAAGTCGATTTCGCCGTTGAGCATATGGCATTCACGCACTTCAGGAAGGGCGCGCATATGCTCCTCGAACTCGCGCAGGGAGCTTTCAGCCTGGCTTTTCAGGCTGACCATCGCAAACACGGTGATAGCAAAGCCGAGCTTGGAAGGATCAAGATCGGCGTGATAGCCGCGGATCACCCCGTCCTCTTCCAGCCCGCGCACGCGGCGCAGGCACGGCGGCGCGGTCAGGCCGACGCGCTGGGCGAGTTCGACATTGGTGACGCGGCCTTCCGCTTGCAATTCCGCCAGCAGGCGGCGGTCAATATCGTCGAGATTGGCCACGTGGCTTAAGCTCCTCCAGCACGCCCCCTCTGCAATGCAGGGGGCCTGTGCGACATGATCCCAAAGAAACAAGAGGCGTGCCGGGTGGCTCGCTCGGCTAATATTATTAGGTCTGCCAGCAATTGTCCCGCTTTGCAACGCGCCTTTCGCGTCAGACTGTGACAATTCCCCCATCCTGATAGGACGGGAAGGCTGGCGCGGGCTATCGTGGTCATATCGCGCCCCGGTTCAGTGCGATTCGCCCGTGTGCCGCTTGATGGAGAAGCCGTGTTTTTCGATGATCGCCTTGCCACCGTGCTGCGCCAGCGCGCCACCGGCGAGGCGAGCTTGCGCACGCAGTACCGGCAGCTGCTCGATCTGCTCGGCCGGGACCGGGTCCATTCGGCAGGCGGCGATCAGAGCCTGCTGGCAGCGGCCTGGCTGCGGCTGGAGGCACTGGCCGAGGCGATCCCTGCCCCCACACGGGCGCGCATGATCCGCGAGCCCGGCTGGCGGTTCCGCAACCCCGATCTTGCGCTCAACCTTGCCGATCACGAGCCCGAGGTGGCAGCCGCCGCGCTTTCCCGCGCTGAACTGGCGAGCGAGGATTGGACCGCGCTGATCCCGCACCTGCCGGTGCGGGCACGCGGGTTTCTGCGGCTGCGGCGCGATCTGCCGGTGGATGTCGAGGCGCTGCTCGGTCGCCTTGGCGTGCATGATCGCGGCCTGCCTGCTCCTGCCGAAACCCCCCCCGAAACCCCCGCCGCAGCCGTATCGCAAGAACCCGCGCCCCTGCCCGCTGCCATCCGCCTTCGCCCTGCCCCGCCGGGCCTTCGTGCTGTGCCCGAGCCTGAGCGCCAGCCCGGACCACAGCCTGCCGATCCGCCTCGCACCCGCGAAGACACGGGCCGGACCGAAATCTCCGCGCTGGTCGAACGCATTGCCCAGTTCCGCCGCACCCGTTCGGAAACCCAGGCCGAGCTGGAGCAATCACCCCGCCTGCCGCTCGGGGAATTGCCGGAACGGCGCGTGCGCGGGCTCTCCAGCTTCGGGTTTGCCGCCGACACCACCGGGCGGATCGCATGGGCGACGGGCGAGGCGGCGCCGATGGTGACCGGGGCTCGCCTGTTCGCCGGTAACGCACAGGACGATGCCATCGCGCGCGCCTTCCTGCGCCGCCTGCCGATCACGCGCGGTTCACTGGAACTGGAAGGCGCGCCTGCCATCGCGGGCGAATGGATCGTTGATGCCGAACCCCGCTTCAGCGCCGAGGGCCACTTTGCCGGCTATTTCGGGCGCCTGCGCCGCCTGCCCGATCCAGAGACCACCGCCGCAGACAGCCCCGAAGCGCGCGAGGCGGACCGCATCCGCCAGCTGCTCCATGAATTGCGCACCCCGGTTACTGCGGTGCAGGGCTATGCCGAGGTAATCCAGCAGCAGCTGTTCGGACCAGCCCCGCACGAATACCGTGCGCTTGCCGCTGCGATTGCTGCCGATGCGGCGCGTATCCTTGCCGGCTTTGAGGAACTTGACCGGCTGGCGCGGCTGGAGACAGGCACGATCGCGATCGAGCCGGGAGAAACCGATCTGGCCGCTCTGCTGCGCGCGTCTGCCGATCAGCTCGCCCCGGTGCTTGGCCCTCAGGAGGCAGGCTTTGTCCTGAACCTCACGCCAGAAAGCTGCCTGCTTGTGGGCATTGAACGCGATGATGCCGAGGCGCTGGTGTGGCGCCTGTTTGCCAGCCTTGCCGCGGCAGCTGCGCCGGGTGAACAGATCGCGATCAGCGCCGATCCGCTGATCGCCCAAAGCGGCGCGATGGTGCGGGTGCGTTGCCAGCTGCCGGCGCGGCTGGCAGATGAAGAGAACCTATTTGCCGCCACTACCCGTCCGCCCGGCAGCAGCGCGATCAGCCCCGGCCTGTTCGGTACAGGATTTGCCCTGCGCCTTGCCCGCGCCGAGGCGCAAGCTGCCGGTGGGGGACTGCGCCGCGATGGCGATGCCCTGCTCTTGACGCTACCTCTGCTTGGGAGGAATATTAACCTGCCGGGCGTAGCGGGGGCCTGAGGGCATGCGGCTGGGAGACGCGGCAGGGGATGACAAGTGGTTCGATGCTCAAGGTCCCGCCCGCAGGGCGTGAGGCTACCTTTGCGCCCGGCTTCGGCCAGAGGGTGCTGCTGACGGTCGACACCGAAGAGGAATTCGACTGGCGCGCCCCCTTTCGCCGCGAAGGATATGGCCTCAGCCACGTCGCCGCAATCCCGCGCTTTCAGGCCTTTTGCGAAGGCGTGGGCGCGCATCCTGTCTATCTTGTGGACTGGCCGATCGTGCAGGACCCTCAGGCGGTGGAGATCATCGGGGATGCCGTGCGGCGCGGCACAGCCGAAGTCGGCGTGCAGCTGCATCCGTGGGTCAATCCGCCCTTCCATGAGGAAGTGAACATCCGCAATTCCTTTGCCGGCAACCTGCCGCCGGCGCTTGAGGCGGCCAAATTCACCGCCCTGCGCGACGCAATCGAGGCCGCCTTCGGTACAGCGCCGCTGATCTACCGCGCCGGGCGCTACGGGCTTGGCCCGCACACCGCCGATCTGCTGAAGCAGAGCGGGATCCGGATCGATACATCGGTACGCGCGCTGTTCGATTACAGCGTGCAAGGTGGGCCGGATTACAGCAATCACCCGGTTGCGCCCTACTGGATCGATGGCGAACGCAGCCTGCTCGAACTGCCGGTGACCAGCGCCTATTGGGGGCCGCTGCGCCAGCTCGGCCCGCTGATCCACCGGGTGCAGCGGCATATTCCGACCTTCTTTTCGGGTTTTTCGCGCTTCAACCTGCTCGAACGCATTGCGCTCACACCCGAAGGGGTTTCCGCCGATGAGGCGCTGCGCGGCATTGACCTGTCGCTGGATGCGGGTCTGCCGGTGCTGGTGCTGTCGTTCCACAGCCCGACGCTGGCCCCCGGGCACACGCCCTATGCCCGCGATGCGGCCGGGGTGGAGACGCTCTATGCGTGGTTCGAGACGGTCTATGCCCATCTTGCCGCGCGCGGGGTTACAAGCTGCACCGTGGCCGAGATTGTGGCGGCGAGCAGCACCTGAGGGATGTTCTGCGCGCTTGTCTGCGCGCCTTTCGCACGTTAGGGGCAAGCACGTCGCCTCGCCATGCCGTCCGGTGCCTTGCGCGTTCCTCGCGTCAGGGGCCTGTAGCTCAGCGGTTAGAGCTGGCCGCTCATAACGGCTAGGTCGCGGGTTCGAATCCTGCCGGGCCCACCGGGGCAGGTGACGAGAAATGGTGTCGGGGAGTAGCGCAGTCCGGTAGCGCGCCTGCTTTGGGAGCAGGATGTCGCAGGTTCGAATCCTGTCTCCCCGACCACTTTTCGCGCAAAGCATTGAAGAAAAACCGCTTTTCACCTCTCGGTGAGGCGGAATGTCACATGCGTTGTCACATGCCGGTTCACCGAGGCATTTCGGAAGAGCCGTTCGGCGCCTGGGCACGGCCAACGCGATGACCGATGCCCACGCCCGATGCTGGCAACGCGGGGCCACGATGAAGTGGATATCGAATGGGTGGCCTGCGATCTCGACCGCGATTTGCGGCAAGGACATCAGCGTCGTTGAGAAGTTGGCGCTGATGGCAGGGGGCCTCGCGCTTGAGGCGAGCAATGCCTTGATTGCCCGCCTCAAGCACGCCCAACTTCCGGCAATGGCCGCATGGCTTTGGCCTATTGCGGGGCCTTGGGGTCCTTGCGTACCCAGTCTGGCAACACGCGATATTCATTACCGCAATCGACGCCGTAGCCGTTGGACTTTGCGACATCATTGCGCATCACCACGCAAAGCCTCCAATCGTTGGGGAGCCCCATGATGCTCGCAAGAACAATATCGCCGCGTTTGAAAGGCGGTCCGGTTACCGCCTGAGCCGCCGTCTGCCCGACCGGCTGGCCACCCTCGCGCCTGACGTGGATGTCGCGCTGGATGGTTTTTTCATGATTGCAGGACACGCTGTAGGCGCCCTTGAACACGGTCAACACCGTGCACGGGTCCCATGTATCATTGACAGGGTCATAGACCTCAACCGCGTCAAAGGGCTCGTAAACCTCACCGGCAGGCTGCGGCGTCTCGGCAGGCGGTGCCTCCATAGGCGGCAGGTCCTGCTGGTCCTGCGCAGCCAGAGGAAAGGCCCACGCCAGCACCAGCCCCGCTGCAGCGTCCCGCACGATCAATTGCCCGCCCCGCCAGCGATGATCCCTGCTCCGGCACCCGAAAAGAAGCTCCAGTTGCCGGGCAAGAGGTTCCCCGCGCCGCCCGCAACGATATTGCCGCCACCGCTTGCCACGATGCCGCCGCCAAAGCGCGCGAGCATATTGCCAGCACCCCCTGCGACGATCCCGGCACCGTCATTGGCGATCAGATTGCCTGCACCGCCCGAAACGATGTTTCCGCCGCCGGATGCGACGATGTTGCCGCCCGAAAAGCTGCCCGAACGCAGGAAGGCGCGCGCATCGCTGCGCCCCCGGAGCTGGGCAGCCTCTGGAAGGCTCAGGGCGGCGCTGCGCGCATAAATGCCGGGATACCATTGCTGATTGCTGCCCCCGTGGCAGTCGAACGACAGGATTCGTGCGCCGTCGCCGCGAGCGCCACCTTCAATATCGAGGCACAGCCCGTTTTCGTTGCGCAAGGTGCCATTGGCCTGAAAGCCGAAACGCTGGGCAGAGGCATTGGTGCAGGGCTGGACCGTGGCAGGCATGCCGCTGCGGGCGCCGATTGTCAGGCAGCGTTGATCGCCCAGCGAGATCATCCCGTAATTGCCGCTGACAAAACGGAAAATCTGGTTGGAACCGCCATGGCAGCGCCACAGCAGCAATTGCCCGTCGCTCGCCCGCATGTCGAGACAGCGCCCCTGCGCGTGATAGGAGGCAATCACCGGCATGCCACTGATCGACTGGGCCGAGGCCGTCTGACCCATCCCGGCCAGCAGGGCCGGGATAGCC
>JAGKSZ010000234.1 GCA_018991295.1 Porphyrobacter sp.
CTGGATTTAAGGCGTGTGCTTTTCCGATCTCCGGCGGGCAGCATATGTACGGGGCGAGGGGGGCGGACCGCCCGGCCAGCGGGGGGACGGCGAAAGCCCGCCGATCCCGTCTGACGTCAGCCTGCGCCTCAGCCAATCACAATCCCCACCACTTTCCACTTCCCATCCTCCCACGCCAGAGAGACGCTTTCGACCTGGTTGGTCCCGTCAGCGTAGCTGCTGGCGAATTTCACCAGCTGGTATCCTTCGGGCGGGGCGGGGACGAATTCGTTGGCGACCAGATTGCGGGTCAGCACCTTGCCCAGCGGCCTGCGCACTCGCTCAGACACCTCGGTCCATACGTTGAGCGTGTTGGCCTTGCGGAACTGCTTGCCCGTCGCCGCATAGCTGTCGGCCCAGCGGCTCTCGTCGATCAACAGGAGAAAAGCCTCGGCGGCGCGGGCGGCTCCAACAGCTTCGGTCGGGGCCGCAGTGGGCTGTGGGGCCACGCCGGAAGCGGACAGCGCGATGGGGGAGGCGGGCAGGAACAGGGCAGCCAGAACAAGCGACATGGCAGTTACTCCGATCAGGGGCAGGGCAAGGCGAGCCCCTGCCCACCGCCGGGCGGCGGATGGCACTGGTTCTGCCGCCGGAATGCTGGCAGCAGCACCCCCCAAAGCCTTGTCCCCCAACATTTCGTGGGGCCGATCGGAAGCTTCTGCCGCAAGCAACAGTCGCGCCGCTTCACGGCTGCTGGTGGTGCCAAGTTTGCGCCGCGCCTCACGCAGCCGTTCGTTGACCGTGTGCACGGAAAGCCCCAGCGCCCGCGCCGAAGACTTGGCATCATGCCCGCGCAAAAGCAGCCGCAGCGCGTCCTTTTCCTTGGCGGTCAGAGCATCGAGGGTGGTGGTCATGTCACGGGTCTAAGGCGCAGGCTGCGGCCGGGCCACCCCGAATTTTTCGTAATGCGCGGCGCGGCGCCTTGTCGGTGACGAAGGCTAAAGTATTGTCTGACAAGATATAGGCATGTCCGAGCTGCTGCCCGTTACCGCCGCCGAACCGCCACTTCCCGCGGTCGAGGCCTTCGATTGGCTGGGCCGGGTGCTGACCCAGTTCGCCACCGGCGAGCGCGCCATCGGGCAATTTTGCCTCGCGCTCGATATGCCAGTCGAGAAAGGCCCCCTGTCCAGCCTGCAAAGCGTTTGCCATCGTCTCGCCCACAACCCTTACAAACGCTGTCAGGCATTGCTGAGGCGGATCGAGCGCTGGCGTTCGATGCGCCCACTGCGCCACCTTCTCGCCCATGCCACGGTTATGGTGGTCCATGACAGCGCCGGCAAACGCTTCATCCTTACCCGCCACCTGCCGCTCGACCGCCACGACGTGACTCCCGACCGTTTATGGACCGAGGACGAATGCCGGGAATTGCTTCGCGTCGCGACCAATGACGGGCGCTCGATCGCAGATCAGGTCCGCAATCTGATGCAAAGCGCCGCGATCATGGTCGCGCTGAAACAGCCTGCGTCATCCGCTACCCCGCCGCCGAACAAGGCACCTTGTACAGGCTGATGGCGGCCCCGCTTGAAACCGCACTGCCGCACGATTTTCCCACTCACACCAGAAAGGCTATCTCACCCACCGTTCTTTCAAGTCGCGGTCCTTACGTTTCGCAGCCCTTCGCGTGCCTCAGCCCCGATACAGCCCGTCGATCCGTTCCTGATAGCGTTCGCGGATCTTGTGGCGGCGGATTTTCATCGAGGGGGTCATTTCCTCGTTTTCGATCGTGAAGGCTTCATCCGCAAAGGCGAACTGGCGGACCTTTTCGATGACCGACAGGTCGGCATTGGTGCGGTCCACCGCGGCGCGCACCGCGTTCTTGAAGGCGGGGAGCTGCTGGAGCGCGGCGAGATCGAACTTCTCGCCATTGGCCCGCGCCCATTCCAGCGCCCATTCGGCATCGGGCACGATCAGGCCGACGACATAGGGCCGCTTGTCCCCGCTCACCATCGCTTGCGCGATTTCGGGCTGGAGCGTCAGCATCCCTTCGACCTTCTGAGGGGCGATATTGTCGCCCTTGTCGTTGACGATCATGTCCTTTTTGCGATCGGTGATCTTGATCCGGCCCTTGTGATCCAAGTGCCCGATATCGCCGGTATGGAGCCAGCCGTCTTGCAGCGTGCGCGCCGTCTCGGCATCGTTGCGCCAGTAGCCGTGCATCACCAGTTCCCCGCGCACGAGGATTTCGCCATCCTCGGCAATCTTCACCTCGACCCCGCGCAAGGGCGGGCCGACGGTGTCCATCTTGAGGCCCACTTTCGGCCGGTTGCAGCTGATCACCGGCCCGGCCTCGGTCTGGCCGTAGCCTTGCAGCATGGTCAGGCCCATGGCGTCGAAGAAATTGCCGACTTCCGGGTTGAGCGGCGCCCCGCCTGACACCATCGCCTTGATCCGCCCGCCGAATTTGGCGCGAATCTTGGGGCGCAGGGTCTTTTCGACAAGGAAATCCATCGGCTTGTCGATGAGGCGGGTCTTGCCCTCCTTGCTGTTGCCGGCGATCTTGAGCGCCGTATCCATCATGAAATTGGCAACCCTCCCCTGCTTTTCCACCTGCTTCATGATCCGGGTGCGCAGCACCTCGAACAGGCGGGGGACGACGACCATGATGGTGGGCCGGGTCTCCTCGATATTGCTGGCGAGCTTTTCGAGGCCTTCCGAATAGAAGATTTCCGCGCCCACCCCGATCGGCAGATATTGCCCGCCGGTGTGTTCATAGGCGTGGCTGAGGGGCAGGAATGAAAGGAAGCGTTCGTCCTTCACCCCGAAATCATTGAGCAGCACTTCGGCCGCACCGGCCGCGTTGCACAGGATCATGCCATGGTGCTGCATCACCCCGCGCGGGGCGCCGCCGGTGCCGCTGGTGTAGATGAGGCAGGCGGTGTCCGAACGCTCGATCCGGGCGATGCGTTCGTTCACGGCAGCGCGGGCAGCGGCAGCATCACCGGTGACCAGCGCGGCCCAATCGTGATATTCGAAGCTGCCCGATTGCTGGCGCTTGAGATTCTCGATCCCGATGAGGTGTTCGACAAGGCCCGTCTGCCCGATTGCGCCCACAACCGGGGCCAGCAGCTTTTCGTTCGAGACGAACACCGCCCGCGCGCCCGAATTGTCGAGGATGTGGGCGTGATCGCGGCGGGTGTTGGTGGTGTAGGTGGGCACGGTGATGCACCCGGCGGCCATGATCGCGAGGTCTGCGATGCACCATTCAGGGCGGTTCTCGCTGACCAGCGCCACCCGGTCGCCATCTTCCAGCCCCATCGCCCGCAGCGCCTCGGCCAAAAGGCAGACCTGCTCGGCAGCCGAGCGCCAGGACTGGGTGACCCACTGCCCTCCTGCCTTGTGGCCAAGGAAGGGCGCATCGCCCTTTTCATCGGCACGCTTGAGGAACAATTCGACAAGGTTCTGCGCGCTGTCGATGTCCTGCAACAGCTGGTGGTCGGCCGGATTGGCGACCGCGCGGGCCGCATGGGGCACAATGGGGGAATGCACTGGCAAAGGCTCCTGGTCCCTTCAGGTTGTCTTTCGCAGGCTCTGATGCGGCCCGCGTGCGGAGATTGGAATAGAAGGTGTCAGCCGTAGCGGCAAGCATGGCGGCAACGCCTGCCCACGGCGAAGGCGATCAGGGGGTGACCACACTGACAGGGCGCGGTTCGGTCGCCACTTCCCAGCTGCCATCGACCCGCCGGCCCAGCGCATTGGCCTTGATCGGGGCGGGGCCGGAGCGCAGCCCCTTGTAGCCCAGCTTCGCCAGATCGTCCTGCATCGCCGCCAGCACGGTGCCTTCCTCGATCAGCACGCTGTCACCCAAAGCCATAGCGAAGGGCAGCGCCAGCGCCTCCTGCGC